>CAIQOG010000617.1 GCA_903873355.1 uncultured Bacteroidales bacterium | reverse complement strand
TGTTTGCGGATATCGCACGACCAACCCGAACCACGTCCGGCAGGACCTGTAACCGCGTAATCAATAGCTTCTTCTTTGGTCATGTTACCAATTCCAATCATACGTCCCAACGCAATTACATTGTGCGAGAAGAAACGATCGTATTCTTTCAGTTTATCGCGCATGTAAACGATGAATTCATTTACATCTTTCTGGAAATCAGGGTAAATATCGAACATCACACCGCCGATTACATTCTGATTAATAATCAGACGACCACCGCAGGTTTTGTCGAAAATATCCAGAACATGTTCACGTTCGCGCATTCCGTAGATGAAAGCAGTTGTTGCACCAAGGTCGTTGGTCATTGCTGCCCACGCCAGTAAATGCGAGCTGATACGGTTCAATTCATCAAAAATAACACGAATATATTGAGCACGTTCAGGAACTTCTATTTCAGCAGCTTTCTCCACACACAGACACAATCCATGGCGGTTGATGCTTGCAGAAAGATAATCCAGACGGTCGGTGAAGTGCAGAATCTGAGGGTAGGTGAGGGCCTCGCTCAGTTTTTCGATGCCACGGTGAATATATCCGCTGTGTACATCAATCTTTTTTACAATCTCGCCATCCAACGCTGTGCGGAAATGCATTACACCGTGAGTTGACGGGTGTTGAGGGCCGATATTGATAATATAATCGTCTTCTTCAAAAATATTGGTAATTCCTTCTTCCAGCTTGCCATCAGCAGTTTCCATAATACGTGGAGCAGTATCAATCATGTCGATACTTTCCAGCGAAAGCGGATTCAGTTCAGGATTATTGTCGTAGTCTTTGCGCAGTGGATAACCATTCCAGGTGGAGTTCAGGAAGAACTTACGCATGTCGGGGTTATTGATAAAACGGATACCGAGCAGGGCAAAAACTTCACGTTCGTTGTACTGAGCAGTTTCGTAAAGATCGGTAACGGTAAACAACAGCGGATTTTCGCGGTCGGTAGTACCTGTTTTCAACACAATTTCCTGCGACAGATCTTTCGACTGAGCAATGAGGTAGTTTACACCCAGTTCCTCGCCACGATCAACACCGATTAAATATACCAAAAAATCAAAACCAGCTTTTTCAAGCAGCGTTTTAGCCAGCAGATGCAGCATTTTTGGCTCAACTGTTACCGTCAGTTTTTGCTTTTCGTCAATAACCGCATCTTTTACGGTATCAAGTATCAGCTTTTTTATATTTTCCATAATATAACCCCTAACCCCTAAAGGGGAATTAGATTAGTTTTGTATTACCCCTAGCCCCTAAAGGGGAACTAAGTTAGTTTTGTATTATATAACTCCTAAAGTGGAGTTAAGACTTTAGTATTTTTTTATCCCTAATTCATATTCCCCTTTAGGGGATTTAGGGGTCATCGTTGTTTATTTCCCAAAAATTTTTCCACCTTAATCTTGCGTTGCAACTGCATCAAGCCATAAAACAATGACTCGGGGCGTGGAGGACATCCCGGAATATAAACGTCGACCGGAATAATCTGATCAACACCCGGAACAACATGATATGAATTAATAAACGGACCACCCGAAATAGCACAGGCACCCATTGCAATCACATATTTAGGTTCAGCCATTTGGTCGTACACACGTTTAATAAGCGGCGCCATTTTGTGAACCATTGTTCCTGCCACAATCATCAGGTCGGCCTGGCGCGGACTGTTACGCGTAACTTCCATACCAAAGCGTGCAATATCGTTGTGAGCAGCAGCCGTAGCCATAAACTCAATACCACAACAGCTTGTAGCATATATCAACGGCCATATCGAATTGGAGCGTCCCCAATTGATAAGTTCATCAATTTTACTCAATACCACGTTTACACCATTGGCTTCAAGCTCTTTGAGGTAATTTTCGAGATACTCGTTGTCGTTGAATTCTTCTGTTGGAATTCCTTTAATATGTATATTTTTTAGTTCCATTTCAGTACATTTTTCTTCCAGGCATAAGCAAGACCCAAACCTAAAATAATGATGAAAAATAAAATGCTGTATAATCCGGTATAACCCAAATCGCGCACCACATTAGCCCAGGGAAACAGGAAAATTGTTTCCACGTCGAACATCAGATACAGAATGGCATACAGGTAATAACCGGCCTTAAACTGCATCCACGAAGTGCCGTGTGTAGGAATACCACACTCGTAAGGTTCTCCTTTTTGTAGATTGAATGACTTGGGTGCTAAGAGAAGGGCAATACCGAGACCGGCAATAACCAATACAATTCCGGTAAGTAAAACGGTAAGAAAAAGCGATAGACTGTTCATATAGTTGAATGAATTTTATATCTGAGAAAAGCGCTGCAAAGAAACGATAATTTTTTCAATTGACCGAATGTTTTTTGTGAAAATGCCCTCTGAAAATTGTTTTCTCCGTGTTTTGTCATCTCTAT
>CAIQOG010000616.1 GCA_903873355.1 uncultured Bacteroidales bacterium | reverse complement strand
CCAATGCAAATGACAAAATTAAAATTACAACAACCGCAAACCAATTTATGTGCGAAAAAGATAAAGCAAAATACATAATTTTTAGTTTTTAAAGTTTATAAAGTTCTGAAAGTCTACTATTCCCCTTTAGGGGTTAGGGTTGTCATTTTATATTCTTATTCTTAAACGACGACACATCAATCACATCCTGATTGTCGTTGTCGAAAGTAACATATACGCTGTCACCCAGGTTTGTAAGTGGAAAATCGTTCGAAACCTGTGTTGAACCTATAAAGATTTTCGGATAGCTTCGCAATGTAAAATAATAATAAGAATTTCCGTTCTTTACATCGCCGTTAATGCGTGTAATCACCGATTTCACAACGTTCTTTTCAGTTTTACTTTTGGTGCTGATTTTATTTCCACTTTGATTGAAAGCGTTTTTATATGCCATCAATGCTTCACGCAAGGTATTACCCACACCCACAATGGTATAATCTTCAATAGCCACCATGGCATACATTTTCACCAGTCCGCCGTTATCTTTCAGGGTCATCACATAAGTAGGTATATTGTTGATATTATATGGAATTGGCATGGAAGCCGAGAAACCCTTTTCCTGCACTTTTCCTTTGGCTGAATTCTGAGCAGCCATTTCGGTTGCACCGCTTTGCTTGTACCAAACGGCTTTTTTCGTACGGGTATTTACCAGCACAAAGCCTACTGTTGATTCATCAGCACCAACCGAAGTCAGTCCTGTATACCAATAGGCATTATTATCTTCACCATAAACCATCGAAACATTTTCAGTGATTTTCAGTTTGCCTTCGTTGGAGAAATTCCAATAACCTTTCACGTATTCGCCCCAGTCGTTTAGCTGAGTTTCAATAAAATTACCCGGCTGTACACGGTCAACCCATTTCGGTGTGTTTTCTATTGAATATTCCTTGATATCACCGGTTTGTGCATTTACAATAACCACTCCCTGAGCTTCGTCACCGGCAAATCCTATCGTTTTTTTGAATTTGGTAACAACCCAATAAGGAGTTCCTGCATCATCAATTTCAAATGAATAATCAGTCAGACCCACATTCCAGTAACCATGAAAATAAAGGTAGCGTTCCAGATTATCACCAAAATAAGCTTCCGACTGGTATTTAATATACACTTTGTTTCCATTAATTTCCTGAACCAGTTTCACATCGCGTTCGTTGCACGCATTCACCATCACATAGCCATTCGTTCCCTGCATATTTTTATTCCATTTGAAAAATCCTGAATGCAGCAAAGGAGCAACCCAATACAAATCATTATTTACTTTTTGAATATGAAATGTACCAAGTGTAACCTGACTACCGAGAGCCGATTGAGAACCAAGTACTTTATCTCCTAGTAATTGTGCCAATGACTGATCTACTACGCGGATTTTTTCAATGGAAATAGGCAGCATGTGACTGGAAATGTTCGATTCAGTTTCCACTTTTCCAATCAAATTGCGGTATTCGCTGGTACGAAGCAGTGCCCAACTTGTAATAGCAGGAACAATGGTAATATATAGCCCCAACACGATCAGCAAAACAAAAGATGCTTTACCCGGTTTGCCAAGTTTAATCGAGGGTGTATTATTTTGACCCTGAACCACACTAAACGGATTATTGAGCAAAACCCAAACGCCGATTAAAATCATAAGTAACACGGCAAAGCCTGTAAAACCATAGTTTACTGTAGGCATTTGATTATATACCAGAATAAATCCGGCTATAATAACTAAAACGAGATTGATTACTTTTTTCATTTTGAGCTAAATTAATAAGTGTTTTTGGAAGGTGTAAAGATACATGTAATTTTTGAAAAATGTTTTTATTTCAATTACCGAAATTTTTCTTTAATTCATTGCTAAAAAATTCGGTTAACTCAACAGAAAGTAGTAATTTTGCACTCTCTTAGAAATTTCGACAATTAAACAATATTATGGCAGAAAAAAAATTGAATTTATTGGCTGATTTTCCATCGGTTAGCGCACAGCAATGGATGGATAAAATCACAGCCGACCTCAAGGGAGCTGACTTCAACAAGAAGCTCGTTTGGAAAACCAACGAAGGCTTCAGTGTGTTGCCTTTCTATCGTGCAGAAGATATTGCAGACTTGCAGACTAAGGATGCAGCACCGGGTGTTTTCCCATTCGTACGCGGAACAAAAGCCGATAACGAATGGTTTGTTCGTCAGGATATCGTTGTGGAGTCGGCTAAAGAAGCCAATGCTAAGGCACTCGACGTATTAAATAAAGGTGTAAATTCGCTGGGTTTCGCGTTGAAGCGTGATGATTTAAGTGCCAACTTTATCGAAACTTTATTGGCAGGCATTGCTGCAGATTGTGTTGAACTGAACTTCCGCATTTGTATTAATTCTTCGGCACAATTGGCAACTATCTTAACCGATTATTTCAAATCGAAAGAATATGATGTGAAAAAGTTGCAGGGTTCTATTGGTTTTGATCCTATGAATCGTATGTTGCAACGTGGGAAAGAACTGACCAAAGAAGAAATTATTTCAAAATCAAAAGCAATAATCGAAGCGGCTGCAGGTTTACCTTTCTATCGGGTAATTGCAGTAAATGCTACTACATTAAGTAATGCAGGAGCATATATCGCACAAGAACTCGGATATTCGTTGGCTTGGGGCAACGAATACCTGTCGTCACTTGTTGAATCCGGTGTTGACACTTCATTGGCTGCTAAAAAAATCAAATTCAATTTTGGCGTAAGCGGCAACTACTTTATGGAAATTGCAAAATTCCGCGCGGCTCGTTTGTTGTGGGCTAATATCGTAGATGCTTACCAACCTGCATGTAAAGTGGAAGATTGCAAAAGCACCGTTATCGGTATCTGCAAATGTGCTGCTAAAATGCGTATACATGCTGAAACTTCCACTTTCAACAAAACCATTTTTGACGCTAATGTAAACATGCTTCGTACCCAAACTGAAGCTATGAGCGCAACATTGGGTGGTGTAAATTCACTTACCGTATTGAGTTACGATTCAATCTATAAACCAACCGACGAATTTTCGGAACGTATTGCCCGTAACCAACAATTATTATTGAAAGAAGAATGTCATTTCGATAAAGTAGCTGACCCTGCTGCCGGTTCTTATTATATCGAAACATTGACTAACGAAATTGCTGCTCAAGCCTGGAAACTTTTCCTTGAAGTAGAAGATAATGGTGGTTTCTTTGCTGCTATCACTTCTGGTTCTGTTCAGCAAGCTGTTAAATCAACTGCTACTGCCCGTTTGAAAGCTGTTTCAAGCCGTCGCGAAGTATTATTAGGAACTAACCAATTCCCTAACTTCAACGAAGCTGCTGCTGCCAAAGTTCAAATCACAGAAGCTACTGGTTGTGGTTGCTCACATAGCGGAACTGAAAAACTGTTGCCTGTACGTGGTGCTGCCGAGTTCGAAGCATTACGTTTCGCTACTGAAGGTGCTGCTAAACGTCCAAAAGCATTTATGTTGACCATTGGTAGCTTGGCTATGCGTTTGGCTCGTGCTCAGTTCTCTTGTAACTTCTTTGCTTGTGCCGGATACGATGTTGTTGACAACTTAGGTTTCTCAACTGTTGAAGAAGGTGTTGTTGCTGCTCAAAAAGCTGGAGCTGACATTATTGTTCTTTGTTCAAGTGACGACGAATACGCTGAACTTGCACCAGCTGCTTATACAGCATCGAAAGATAAAGCTATTCTGGTTGTTGCCGGAGCGCCAGCTAACATGGATGAATTAAAAGCACAAGGAATTGAATATTTCATCAATGTGAAATCAAATGTGTTAGAAACATTGAAAAACTTCAACGCTAAATTGGTTTAAGTACCAAGAGCCAAGAACCAAGAATCAAGACAAAAAAGAGATGCATAACTTTAAGAAATTAGATATTTGGATAAAGTCAATGGATTTAGCAAGTGAGATTTATTTGCTTACAAATTCATTTCCAACTATCGAAAGGTTTGGCCTGATTTCTCAAATGCAACGATCAGCAGTTTCCGTACCTTCAAATATTGCCGAAGGTTCTGCAAAGTCAAGCAATAAAGATTTTTCTCGTTTTTTGGAAATGTCAATCGGTTCTTCATTTGAGTTGGAAACTCAACTTATTTTAGCCACCAAACTAAATTATCTTGAATCAGAAGTTTCTATTACAACTCAAAATAAAATCAATGAGTTACAAAAAATGATAATTGGATTTAAAAATAAATTGGATTAAGACTGAAAATCAGAGACATTGCTAATTGTCTTGATTCTTGGTTCTTGGTTCTAAAAATCTAAAAAGAATGAAACCAAATTTCAAAAATATAGATATTAAAAACGTAGCTGCATCTACTGCTCAGCAGGCCGATAGTAGCTGGCTAACTGCGGAATTGATTCCGGTTAAGCCATTTTATACAAAAGATGATTTGGAAGGCATGGAGCATTTGAACTATGCTGCCGGACTTCCTCCATACTTACGCGGACCTTACTCGGTAATGTACGCGATGCAGCCCTGGACTATTCGTCAATACGCCGGATTCTCAACTGCTGAAGAATCAAATGCTTTCTACCGTCGTAACTTGGCTGCCGGTCAGAAAGGTCTTTCGGTAGCATTCGACTTGGCTACACACCGTGGATACGATGCAGATCACGAACGTGTGGTTGGTGACGTTGGTAAAGCGGGTGTGTCTATCTGTTCGGTTGAAGATATGAAAGTATTATTCGATGGTATTCCATTGAATAAAATGTCGGTTTCTATGACCATGAACGGTGCTGTACTTCCTATCCTTGCATTTTATATCAATGCTGGTTTGGAACAAGGTGCTAAACTGGAAGAAATGGCCGGAACTATCCAAAACGATATTTTGAAAGAATTCATGGTTCGTAATACCTATATTTACCCACCAAAATTCTCTATGAAGATTATTGCTGATATTTTTGAGTTTACTTCTCAAAAAATGCCTAAGTTCAACTCTATTTCTATCTCGGGCTACCACATGCAGGAAGCCGGTGCAACTGCCGATATCGAGTTGGCTTACACCCTGGCAGATGGACTTGAATATCTTCGTGCCGGAGTAAATGCAGGTATGGATATCGACTCGTTCGCTCCACGTTTGTCATTCTTCTGGGCAATTGGTATGAATCACTTTATGGAAATTGCCAAAATGCGTGCTGCACGTATGTTGTGGGCAAAAATCGTAAAACAATTCAACCCTAAAAACCCAAAATCATTAGCGTTGCGAACACACTCGCAAACTTCAGGTTGGTCATTGACAGAGCAAGATCCGTTCAACAATGTTGGCCGTACTTGTATCGAAGCTATGGCTGCTGCGTTGGGTCACACTCAATCGCTTCACACCAATGCATTGGACGAAGCTATCGCGTTGCCAACAGATTTCTCGGCTCGTATTGCCCGTAACACACAAATCTATATTCAACAGGAAACTGATATTTGCCGTGAGGTTGACCCATGGGCAGGTTCTTACTACGTTGAGTCTTTGACTAACGAACTGGCTGAAAAAGCTTGGGCATTGATCGAAGAAGTAGAAAAACTGGGTGGTATGGCTGCTGCTATTGAAACCGGTGTTCCAAAAATGCGTATTGAAGAAGCTTCTGCACGTACACAAGCTCGTATCGACTCGGGAAGTCAGGTAATTGTGGGTGTAAATCAATTCCGTTTGGAAAAAGAAGATCCAATTGATATTTTGGAAGTGGACAACACAGCAGTTCGTATTCAACAAATCGAACGTTTGAAAGAATTGCGTGCAAACCGCGACGAAGCTGCTGTACAAGCTGCTTTGGCTGCCATTACCGAATGTGCTAAAACCGGAAACGGTAACTTATTAGAATTAGCTGTAGAAGCAGCAAGAGTTCGCGCTTCATTGGGCGAAATCTCTGACGCTTGTGAAGCTATTGCAGGACGTTATAAAGCAACAATCAGAACAATTTCAGGCGTGTATTCATCAGAAACTAAGAACGATGCAAGCTTTATCAAAGCTTGCGAATTGACAGAGAAATTTGCCAGAAAAGAAGGTCGTCGTCCTCGTATCATGATTGCTAAAATGGGTCAGGATGGTCACGACCGTGGTGCTAAAGTAGTAGCTACCGGTTATGCCGATTGCGGTTTCGACGTGGACATGGGTCCACTTTTTCAAACTCCGGCCGAAGCTGCTAAACAAGCGGTAGAAAACGACGTTCATATCATGGGTGTTTCTTCATTGGCAGCTGGTCACAAAACATTAGTTCCACAAGTAATTGCTGAACTGAAAGCATTGGGCCGCGAAGATATTATTGTTATCGCCGGTGGAGTTATTCCGGCACAAGATTACGATTATCTGTACAAAGCCGGTGTTGCGGCCATCTTTGGCCCTGGTAGCCCGGTTGCAAAAGCAGCTTGCACTATCATGGAGATTTTGTTGGAAGATTAAGATAACCCCAAACCCCCTAAAGGGGGAATAAGAAAAAGAAAACGGACTTGCCATTGAGGTGAGTCCGTTTTTTTTGATACTGATTTTATAATTGTATGTTTACATTTTAAAAAGAAATATTGTTCGGCAGAATTATAAGTTTATTATCTTGGTGCATTTATTTCCTATTCTAACAATAAAAATTCCTTTATTCATTAATGATACAGTCAGATTATCTGCATGAACTCTTTGATGATAAAAAGTTTTTCCTTCTACATTTGTAACAAAAACAAGCTCATTAACTGGCAAATGCGAAAATATCAATTTGTTGTTTTTAACCTGAATCCCTAATTCTTTAGCTTGAACTGTTTCAATTGAATTAATAACAACTTCCTCAACAATACTAGTAAAGTCTTTCCAAGCTATAGCATTTTGATAAGATAATTTTGAACCCATGGGAACATATAATGTACAAGTTGATTTATTAACATTGAAGAAAACATCTGAGGATTTTGACAAATCGACAGGTGTTGTCATATTTGCATGAATCGATGTTAAGTTTGTACATCCAAAAAATGTAGAACTTCCAATTGAGTTTACAGAATTTGGCAAGGTGATAGTTGTTAATCCTGTACAATAAAAGAATGCGGAAGCTCCAATTGAAGTAATGGAGTTTGGTATTATTACAGAGGAGAAGTTTGCACAACCATAAAATGCTGATTCTCCAATCGATGTAACAGATTTAGGAATGGTATAAGATATATTTTTTGTCCCTAATGGATATTCAATAAGTACTGTTTTTGTTTTGTTAAAAAGAACACCGTTATCGCTGCTATAGTTTGGATTATTAATATCAACATTTACCAACATACCACTGCTTAAAAATGGGACAATTCCAATAGAAGTGACTGAACTTGGTATTGTGATTGAAGTTATTCCTGTGCAATCATTGAAGGCATAATCTCCTATAGAGGTTACAGAGTTCGGTATATTTATTGTTGTTAAAACAGTGCATTTATTAAATCCACTACCTCCAATAGATATTACTGAATTCGGTATTGTGATAGAAGTTAATCCTGTACATTTATTAAATGCACTTTCACCAATAGAAGTAACAGTATATGTTTTACTATTGTATGTCACGGCATTAGGGACTACTAATGCTCCACTATAACTATTATATGAAGTTGTATTGTATGTAACACTAACTTCATTTGACGATGTTATATTGTAATAAATCCCACCTAATGTAAAATCATAAGCTTTTGTAGATAGTGCAAATAATAAACAAGCTCCTAAAAATAATATTTTTGTTTTCATAATGTATTCTCCTTT
This sequence comes from uncultured Bacteroidales bacterium, assembly GCA_903873355.1. The sequence goes on along the minus strand of CAIQOG010000616.1, from coordinate 9,390 downwards.
AAGTTTTAATAATGTACACTGTACGATTTTTGATTTGGATAATATAAATTCACAATATATTCAATGCAAGCATCTATTTTTGCTTTCTCCTCATAAGCAATAACTACATTTAGACTTCCAAGATAATCTTCTTGGTTATTTTTAGAAAATACTTTAAAGTCAACTTTTGTTTTAAACTTTTTTTGTTCATCTGGAGAAAGCTTGACAAAGTCTTTTAGAAAGATAAAGTCTGTAAACTCTTTGAAAGGTAAATTTTCTGATTCTTTTGATTTTGTTGTCATAATGATTATTATTTATCCCTCCCCGCTCCCCAAGTTCAGTGTTAGACATAAAAAAAGCGTGGGAACTGTTAGCTATACCACTGCCCTGAGGGTCTCGACACCCTGTAACAAATGATAAAGCAACAGCCCCACGCCTATAAAGTATAGTCGTGGAGCGTTTGTTGCTATCATCCTTGTTACATTAGAAATTGTCGAGATTTCAGGACAGGATAATATCTAAAACGCTTTTCGTTATTTTAGTATGTAATGAGAATTTTCAACGGATTGTCGCTACAATCGGTGTTGAAATTCTTTAATTTGCAAATATATGAATAATTTTGTAAAAGCTAATTTTTATCCTAAATTTTCTTTTTTTCTATAGAGTTACTCCGGCACAAGATTACGATTATCTCTACAAAGCCGGAGTAGTAGCCATTTTTGGTCCTGGTAGCCCGGTGGCGAAAGCAGCTGTAACGATTATGGAGATTTTGTTGGAAGACTAATATCAATTCGGTGTGCGACTTTAAGTCGCGCCCCGAATAATCAATAAAAAAACGGACTTGCCATTATGTAGTGTACCCCAAAAGTTAGACAAAAAACTTTTGGGGTATTTTGCAATAATCCTATCAAAGCAAAAAAATGAGCCCGGTTAAATACCGAACTCACTCCATTTAAATTAAACCATTTTTATACATCCAACTTTTTGACGTCAGATCATGATTGCAATCTTTTTTATTGTGAAATGTAACAAGATTAATAACCCCATTTCAGCCAAAGTGATCCCCAGGTAAAACCTGCACCAAAAGCTGTAAGAATTATATTGTCTCCTTTTTTGAATTTCTTTTCCCATTCCCATATTCCGAGTGGAATACTTGCTGCAGAAGTGTTTCCAAATCGCTCGATATTAATTACTACTTTTTCATAATCAACACTGGTTCGTTGAACTACAGCATCGATAATACGTAGATTAGCCTGATGAGGAATCAACCAGGCAATATCCGTATTAGTCAGGTTGTTTTTCTCCATTATATTGGCTGAAACTTCAGCCATGTTTACAACGGCATATTTGTAAACATTAGTTCCTTCCTGATAAGTATAGTGCATTCTGTTCTCAACAGTTTCGGCTGTTGTAGGAATAGCAGAACCTCCGGCTTTAATATGCAGATGTTTGTATCCAACTCCATCGGTTTGAAGAATCGAATCCATTATTCCAAATTCTTCGTTCGTTGGTTCAAGTAATACAACAGCAGCACCATCACCGAAAAGTGGAGCGGTGGTACGGTCAGTGTAATCTGTGATGGACGACATTTTTTCTGCACCCAAAACCAAAACCTTTTTGTATTTTCCAGACTCAATAAAGCTTGCTCCGGTAGCCATTGCAACAATAAAACCGGAACATGCTGCCTGTAAATCAAAAGCTAATGAGTTTTTTATTCCAACTCTTTCTGCTGCCATAGATGCGCAAGAAGGGTAGATGTGATCGGGTGTTGTGGTTGCACATAATACCAAATCAATTTCTTCAGGTTTGGTACCTGTTTTTGCAAACAAATCTTCAATTGCCTTAGCAGCCAGGTATGATGTTCCTGTATTTTCGTCTTTCAGAATTCTACGTTCCTTAATTCCAACGCGCGTGGTTATCCACTCATCGTTGGTGTCCATCATTGTGCTAAGTTCGTGGTTATTAAGTATGTATTCTGGAACATATCCACCAATACCTGTAATAACTGCTTTTAAATCAGACATATAAACTATAATTAGTTACATAAAAATCAAGCCCTAAAAATTTGATTTTAGAGCTCAACTGTATTTTTAAAATTTATTTCTCTTTGAAGAGTCTGACATTAGACTGTTGCCAGTTTTTCGATAGCTAATTTGCCTCTGTAATAGCCGCATTCGCCGCATACAGTATGATAAATATGTGCTGCTCCACAGTTTGAGCAAGTAGCTAAAGTTGGAGCTTCAGCTTTATAGTGTGTTCTTCTTTTTCTTGCGCGTTGTTTCGAAATTTTTCTCTTAGGATGTGCCATCTTAGTTGTTTATTTAATTGTTTTCTGTAATATTTTGTAAACCGTCCCATCTCGGGTCAGTTTGTATTTCGTCAGTTGTGAAATCATCATCATCGTCTTCAAGCAATACTCCTGAATCTTCATCGTCATCTTTCTGACGAGTAATGTGTTTGCGGAGTTTTGATACCATATTTTTATTGCATTCTCCCGGAACGTGAACGTGTTTAATTGGGATATTCAATAAAATAAATTCGTACAAAAACCATGCGATATTAATCGAGCCTTCGGATTCCGGAACAATTACAATTTCATCTTCCTCAGAGAATTTATCCCCCAATTTAACTTTCAGTTTTTCTTTGTACTGAATCGGTTGAATCATGTCGTCCAGACATCGGTCACATGGTATTATTACAGAGCCCTCGATAATGAAACTCAGTTCAAAAAGCCCTTGCCTTGGCTGAACCTGTACAGTGGCATGAACATTCCCGTGTTGTATTTCCGGACTGTCAATTTTTTTAAAATACACATCGTCTAATTCGTATTCAAACATTTTTGAACCTTCGTTCAAGTCCTTTAGAATGATATTGTATTGTTCAAATTTCGACATTTTTACTCTGAAATTAAAATCGTGCAAAGGTACGAAAATATGTTCTATTACAAAATAGTTTCTTTTGATTTTATCAAAATAATTGTTTTTTAGAAACTATATTGTTGATATTAAGTTTATTGATATGAAAAAACACAAATCATAAGTTTGTTGGATTTGTTTTTAAAACAATCCGGAAAACCGTTCCTACATTGATTTCTGATTGCTTTACAAAGATCTTTCCTCCGTGATATTCTTCAATGATCCGTTTAGCAAGTGATAAACCCAGTCCCCAACCACGTTTTTTTGTAGTAAAACCAGGAGTGAAAACCATTTTAAATTTACGTTTATCGATGCCTTTTCCGGTATCTTTTACATCGATATAAACCTCATCGTTCTTTTTTTGAACCGTTATATCAATACTTCCGCTTCCATCCATAGCATCGATGGCATTTTTGCATAAATTCTCGATAACCCATTCGAAAAGGGGTACATTCAAATGTATGAATACATGTTCTTCTGAAGGAAAATAACATTGAATTGCAACTTGTTGCGACGTGCGGTTCGACATGTATTGCACAGCATTATACAGTGTTTCATTCAGACTGACTATTAATAAATCAGGTTTTGAACCAATTTTAGAAAACCTTTCGGCAATAATTCGAAGACGATTCACATCTTTCTCCATTTCGCCAATCAGCTTTTCTTCGCTATGTCTCATTTTTAACAGGTCAACCCATGCAAGCAATGAAGAAATAGGTGTACCAAGCTGATGAGCAGTTTCTTTGGATAAGCCAACCCAAACCTGATTTTGCTCGGCCTTTTTGGTGCTTGAAAATGCAAAAAATGCGACAAAAAGAAAAACTATAATTACTCCGAATTGAACATATGGGAAATAAACCAACTGCTTGAGAAACAATGAATCATCGTAATAAATATACTGAACAGTTTTATCTAATTTTACTACTATCGGTGCTCTTTTGGTCTTTAAACGTATAATTTCATTTTCATAAAATTCAGAAATATGATCCTTAGGTTCTTTAATGTTAAGTGAAGAAATCATTTTGTTGTTTGCATCGGTCATGATGATAGGAATGGTAGTATTGCTTTCTACAATTTTCATAACCATTTCTATGTTAGTGTTTTCAGTTTCGGAGATAGATTGATGAATAGCTTCGGCCCATATTTCCACCTTTTTGCGTTCTTCCTCTGCCAGCGAATTTGCCAAACGATTGGTAAAGTAAGTAGATGCGAGTATAATTGCGGCTGCTATAACCAGAAATGCAAGTTTTAGCTGACGTGTTATCTCATATAATTTATTGATATTCAGTCCCATGTAAATAAAAAGGAGAATTTTAATCTTTTGGAAAAATAAACGTCAAATATAGCAAAAAAGTATGATATGTTGTTTTGGTTTATCGTATGCATAAAATGTTGTATCTTTGTACATTGTAAAGTTAACAAATTAGCAAGAAAAAAATGCACAAATCAGGTTTCGTAAATATAGTAGGCAATCCAAATGTTGGGAAATCAACGTTGATGAACGCGTTGGTTGGAGAGAGGATTTCGATTATCACATCCAAAGCTCAAACAACTCGACATCGTATTCTTGGTATCGTAAATGGTGAAGATTTTCAGATTGTATATTCTGACACTCCCGGAGTTTTGAAGCCAAATTATCGCTTACAGGAATCGATGCTGAATTTTTCCCGCTCTGCGTTGACTGATGCTGACGTGTTGCTTTACGTTACCGATGTGTTTGATTCGTACGAAAAAAATGAAGATTTTGTTGAGAAAGTAAAAATGAATCCTGCGCCAATTATGTTAGTAATCAACAAAATAGATTTGATTGATGAAGAAAAGCTACTTGCTTTGGTTGATAAGTGGAAAGTTGTATTACCACAGGCCGAAATTTTTCCAATTTCAGCTCTCGAAAAGTTTAATGTTGATGTTTTGTTTAAACGTATCAAGGAATTGTTGCCCGAATCACCTGCATTTTTTGAAAAAGACCAGTTGACTGATAAACCTGCACGTTTCTTTGTTACTGAAATAATAAGGGAGAAAATCCTGATGAATTACGAAAAGGAAATTCCATATTCAGTCGAAGTAGAAGTTGAACAATTTCAGGAGGATGATCGTCTGATTCGAATTAATGCGGTAATTTATGCTGAACGAGACTCTCAAAAAGGGATTCTGATTGGACATGGCGGAAAATCACTCAAAAAAGTTGGAACAGAGGCACGTAAAGATATGGAAGTTTTTTTTGAAAAGAAAGTTTTTCTTGAATTATACGTAAAAGTTGAGAAAGACTGGCGTAATAAAGACATTAAACTCAAAGGTTTCGGATATAATCTTGAATAATAACCATTAATGGTATTTAAATATGAAAAACTCAGCCGGAATAATAGCCGCTTTTTTGGGTGGTGCATTGATAGGTGCTGCTTTGGGAGTTCTATTTGCTCCTGAAAGTGGTGAAGAAACACGTAAGAAATTGCTTGCTGAACTTGAGAAAAACGGAATTAAATTTCCAACATCTGAAAATTCCGAACTGTCATCGGAAGATAGTAAAGAAAATGCTTCAGAAGTAAAATAATTAAAATATTGAACTATGATAAACACCCAAGATCCGGTTGAAAATTTTCAACAGTTGTATGACGACGTGAAAAAGTACATTCAGCTTCAGACTGAATATGTGAAAGTTGAGTTTGTAGAAAAACTGACCGTTTTGATATCTGCTTTGCTTATTATCTTTCTAATAATCATACTGATAATGGGAGCTTTTTTCTATCTGTTCTTTTCAATTGCATATCTGATCGAGCCATTTGTAGGAAGTCTGGCTGGAAGTTTTTCTATTATTTCTGCTTTTTACTTACTACTTACTGTTTTGTTCTTTATGTTCCGCAAAAAGCTTGTAATCAATCCGTTGGTTCGATTTTTGTCCCGATTATTTCTAACTAAATAAATTAAATATTATGGAAATAGTACCAACTTCAGTTCCAAAGAAAAAAAGAACAGACTTTGATGATTTGGTGGCTTACAAAGCAGAGCTTATAATGCAAATCAGCACTCAGAAAGAGCAAATCCTTATTTCGGGAAAAAAAATGTTTTCATGGGAATCTGTTGCAGGTTATGTGATGGGAACCATTCAGCGAAGCCTGACTTTGGCCGATGGAGTTGTGATAGGAATGAAAATCGTTAATTCCATCAGAAGTTTTTTCAAAAAATAACCTCAGGCTCAGATTTCGTAAACAGTCAGGTCTTCACCTAAAACTGTATTTTCAAAAACAGCTTTAGCTTCATCCAATAATTCTTTTTGATTATTGTAACGCGCTGAAAAATGCCCAATAATCAGTTTTTTTACTTTTGCTTTTAGAGCAATTTCGCCAGCCTGACGGGCAGTAGAATGTTCAGTCTGGTTTGAACGATTCATTTCTTCCTCCAAAAATGTTGCTTCGTGAAACAGGCAATCAACACCTTCAATAATTGGAATTATTTTTTCGGAATAGGCTGTGTCAGAGCAGTATGCAAATCGTATGGGTGCTTCGGCCGGAATAGTTAATTGGTCGTTTGGTATAATTTCACCTTCTTCAGTAATGAAATCTTCACCTTGTTTAATCTTCAGTATTCGCCAGGTTGGGATTTGATAGTAATCAATCATTTGACGAATAATATGTTTGTCGCGTTGTTTTTCTTCAAACAAAAATCCACAACATGGAACTCTGTGCTTTAATGGAATAGTGTAAACCATAATTGAACGATCTTCATAAATTAATTCATGTTTTCGGGGATTAATGTCATGGAAAATAATATCGAATGACAATTCCTGACAAAAATACATCAGTTGTGGTTTTAAAATTTTTTCCAAATCAGGCTGGGCATGAATATGAAGATCAGCAGTTCTGTGAAGCATTCCGAGCGAAGAAATCATGCCAATTAGCCCGAAACAGTGATCACCATGGAGATGTGAAATAAAAATGTGGTTTAATCTGTTCGTACGTATACCATGTTGCCTCATTCTTATTTGAGTTCCTTCGCCGCAATCAATCATATACTGTTTGTCGCGGATTTCTAAAATCTGTGAACTCGGGAAGTTTTTCTTCGTTGGAAGTGCTGATCCACAGCCTAATATGGTGAGAGTTGCTTTCAGATTTTGGTTTATTAGTTGACGGGTTGATTAGGAAACTGGTTTTGGAAATCTTTTTTGAGCATACTGTATATTGCTAAATCAACAAATCCATAGTTATGAAGTTCACCGTCGCGTTCAATTCCTTCGAAAGAAAAACCAAGTCGTTCTGGTATGGCACGGCTTTTCAGATTTTCAGTTGCTGCTTGTATTTGAATCCGGTTGATGTCCTTTGTGCTAAAAATATAATCAATCAGTGTTTTACAGGAACGAGTCATGATACCTTTACCCTGAAATCTTTTGGATATCCAATAACCAATTTCAGTCTTTTTATTGTCGGTATCAGTATCTTTAAGCCCAATGATTCCAGCAAATTGTTTCTGAAAAGTAATTGCAAAGGTCAAATTCACTTTATCTGAATTCAGGTAAATCTCGATGAATTGATTTGTAAATGAAATATCTTTTGTCAGTTCAACAAATGGAAGCCATTCTCCCAAATAATTACGTTCACTGTCAATTGTATTGAAAATGGGTCTTAAATGCTCAAACCCAATTTCTTTCATTCGTGTATTTTCATCAACAATTAATTCGATTGGTTTCATTCAATTCGTGTAATTAGCTTCGCTGACCTTTGGTTCGTATAATTCGTGGTATTTAATTCGTATAATTCGTCTTAATTCGTGTAATTTGTAATATTAAATGCGTGTTTTTTTCTTGAGTTCAAAGTCGCGACCGAGGTATTTTTCGCGTACTACCGGATTATCGGCTAATTCTTTAGAAGTTCCCTGAAATAATATTCTACCTTCGAAAAGCAAATAGGCTCGGTCGGTAATGGTGAGGGTTTCGTCTACATTATGGTCGGTTATCAGAATGCCTATATTCTTATCTTTCAGTTTCCATACAATATCCTGAATGTCCTGAACGGCGATTGGATCAACGCCTGCAAAAGGCTCGTCGAGCATTATGAAGCGTGGTTCAATAGCCAGACAACGTGCAATCTCAGTTCTACGACGTTCGCCACCCGAAAGTCGGTCGCCAATGTTTTTCCGGACATGTTCCAGATTAAATTCTGCAATCAGAATTTCCAGTTTCTCTTTTTGCTCGGCTTTACTGAATTTTGTCATTTCGAGTACCGATTTAATATTGTCTTCCACAGTCATTTTGCGGAAAACCGATGCTTCCTGAGCAAGATAACCAATTCCACTTTGAGCACGCTTGTATACAGGATATTTGGTTATATCTGTATCGTTCAGAAAAATTTTTCCTGAATTGGGAACAACCAAACCTGTAGTCATATAAAATGTTGTTGTTTTTCCTGCACCGTTAGGACCCAGTAAGCCTACAATCTCTCCTTGTTTCACATTTATTGAAACGTCGTTTACTACTGTTCTTTTACCGTATTTCTTAAATAGATGGTCGGTGCGAAGCACCATATTGTCGTTTGTCATAAGTTTTGAATAGAACACAAAAGTACGATATATTAAACAATTGACAAAAAATATATCTCTCAAAAACTGTTTTATTGGTTTTCAGTAAATAATTCGAAAAATGAAAGCTAAATGTAGTATTTCTATATGAACTGAATCTGTTTTTGATGTTACATAAAGTTATTTGAATGATTCTGATAAATTTCCCTTGTTTTTCGTACAAAATTGATGTTTAGTTATACTCTTTTGTTTTACTTTTGTCATAGTTAATTTGTAATATTGTGAATCTATTTAGAATGTTTATGTATTATTTGCGTAATTAACGTGTAAATACTCAGATAATCAGATAGATAGATATATAAATTATTAATAAATTAACTCATATTTGAAATTAACTTTTTTGTTTTGCACAAATAAATTATTTTTGTGCAAGTTTGCAGATTTATACATTTGAAACAATTACAAACAACGAATATTAATAAATTAAAAATCAAACAAATGAAAAAATTATTTTTACCTCTTTTCGCTTTATGTTTTAGTGCAGCTATATTTGCACAGAACACGGCTGGAACACTTACTTTTAAAGTAACGACTGTTGCTGGTGGCACTATATCGGGTGCACATATTCAAGCAATTTGGATTACAAACAGTACTACTAACAGTGCAGCTACATTTGTAAAAACACTTTTGGCGTACACCGGAGGTGATAAAAGCCATTTAGCAAAATTTCTTGCTGCTGCAGGAAGCACACCAAATGTTGTTGATGCTACAACAGGTGCAACAACAAGCACTTATGGTGCGTTAACAAGAACATGGAATGCTACAAATGTTTCCAGAGTCGTAGTTCCTGACGGCAATTATACAGTCTGGGTAGATTTAGCAGATGACCCAACTGAAGTTTCAAGCAGTTGGACCTTTGCTAAAGGACCAACAGCAGTTAATACAACAGGAACAGCTACTACAAATTTTACAAATGTGTCAATAGCAT
>CAIQOG010000615.1 GCA_903873355.1 uncultured Bacteroidales bacterium | reverse complement strand
GATTCTCGCTCCTGTACGGCTCGATTCCATTCCTTCAACCTGTCCACGACGTTTGTTCAGGTCACCAATTACATCACCCATGCTTTCTTCCGGTGTAACAACCTCCATTTTCATGATAGGTTCCAGTAATACCGGTTTAGCTTTTGCACATGCACTCTTAAATGCAATTGAAGCACAAATTTCGAATGATAACTGATCTGAATCGACAGCGTGGAATGAACCATCAAGTACGGTTACTTTCAAACTATCCACTGGGAAACCTGCTAACACACCATTTTTCATAGCGTTAGCAAAACCTTTCTGGATAGGCGGGATAAATTCTTTAGGAATGTTACCACCCTTTACAGTATCAATAAATTGTAATGCGCCACCTTCAAAATCTTTATCCTGAGGTTCTACACGAACAATCATATCGGCAAACTTACCACGACCACCCGATTGTTTCTTGTACGTTTCACGCAATTCAACCGATTTAGTAATAGCTTCTTTATAATTTACCTGAGGACGACCCTGGTTACATTCTACTTTGAACTCACGTTTCAGACGATCGATAATGATTTCGAGGTGAAGTTCACCCATACCACTAATAATAGTCTGACCTGATTGCTCCTGAGTGTGAACAGTAAAGGTTGGATCTTCTTCAGCTAATTTAGCTAAGCCCATACCTAATTTATCAAGGTCTTTCTGAGTTTTAGGCTCAATAGAAATACCAATAACCGGTGCAGGGAAATCCATAGATTCCAGTGTAATCTGGTGGTTTTCGTCGCACAAAGTATCACCGGTACGAATATCTTTAAATCCAACTCCGGCACCAATATCACCTGCTGAAATTAATTCAACCGGGTTTTGTTTGTTGGAGTGCATTTGGAAAATACGAGAAATACGTTCTTTCTTTTCAGAACGGGTATTGTAAACATACGAACCTGCAGGAAGTTTGCCTGAATAAACTCTGAAGAAGCAAAGACGACCTACATAAGGGTCTGTTGCAATCTTAAATGCTAATGCACACAAAGGTTCATTTGCATCCGGGTGACGTATTATTTGTTTTTCAGGGTTATTTGGATCTACACCAATAGTTTCAGGAGTATCAAGCGGACTTGGCAAATAAGCACAAACTGCATCAAGCATAGTCTGAACTCCTTTGTTTTTGAACGCTGAGCCACAAATCATCGGGTTGATTTCCATCGAAAGAGTTGCTTTGCGGATGGCTACTTTGATTTCGTCAACAGTAATACTGGTTGGATCGTCAAAATATTTTTCCATCAATACATCATCGTATTCAGCCACAATTTCGAGCATTTTATCTCTCCATTCTTCAGCTTCAGCCAACAAGTCAGCTGGAATTTCTTCAACAGAGTATTCAGCACCCATACTTTCGTCGTGCCACAGAATAGCTTTCATAGTTACCAAATCGATAACGCCTTTGAACTTTTCTTCAGCTCCGATTGGAATCTGAATTGGACATGGTTTTGCACCAAGCACATCTTTTACCTGACGTACTACTTCGTAAAAATCTGCACCCGAACGGTCCATTTTGTTTACAAACCCGATACGCGGTACATTATATTTGTCGG
>CAIQOG010000614.1 GCA_903873355.1 uncultured Bacteroidales bacterium | reverse complement strand
GATGAATAAGTTGTAGCATCATGCAATACCTTAAGTGCACTTTTCAGTTCAGTGTCATCACTCAGTGTCGATTCAATCCGGCCTTTCTGATAGTAATACCGGCTCACAATTTCCTGTTGTAGAATATCGGTGATTTCGGGCTTATTTTCTGTCAGGTCTTTTTTCTTATGAAGAGCAATGGCTTCAAGCATCGAATCATATTGCGTTTTCATATCATTCCAGCAGTTTTCATAAATGGCAGCCTTTTTTACCGTTTCCAGTTCTTTTTCGGCAACAGTCTTGAATTCAAAGCCGTTTTTATCGGTAAAAGCTACAAAATCATCATAGTCGGTGTCGCTGATCCTGAAATTGGCTGCAGTCTCAATAGAGGGGTGTGATGCAGCATATTTGGTTGCATAATCGAAAATAATGTACTTGGTGATCAGGTTATAGGACACAGTACTCAACCTTGAAGTGTCGGTAGCTACATCCGGGGCAATCCCCTTGCCATCATATACTGTGCGGCCATGCATGGTTTTATAGGCTGTGATTAAGGAATCTGGAAGATTATCAGGATTCCCTGAGGCATTCTTGTGAGCATAATCTATTTCCTGAATGCAGCGCCCGCTCGGGATATAGTATTTGGCAACTGTTATTTTTACCTGTGTGTTATAACTCAGCGGGAAAACGTTTTGTACAAGACCCTTACCATATGTGCGGCGGCCTACTATAACGGCACGGTCTAAATCCTGCAGGGCTCCGGCAACAATCTCCGATGCGGAGGCACTCATGCCATTAACCAAAACAACCAACGGCAGATTGGCATCAACAGGTTCCATGGTGGTTTGATAACTCCTGTTTTTATCTTTTTGCTTCCCCTTTGTTGATACAACCAGTTCGCCTTTCTTTACGAAAAGATTTACAATATTTACAGCTTCATTCAGCAGTCCGCCTCCATTATCACGTAAATCCAGTATTAACCCACTGACAGTATTTTTTGTTTTCAGATCAACTAAAGCCTTTTTAACCTCAGCCGAAGCTGTTTGCGTAAAACTGTTGAGTTTAATATACGCAATTCCATTCCCTATCATCCCGTAATAAGGGACTGGATCAATGGATATTTTTTCGCGAATAATGTCGAAAGTCAGCGGCTTTGATTCTCCGTTGCGTTCAATCACCAGCCTGAAATTTGTACCCGGCTGACCTTTTAATATTGCACTTACATCTTCAACCGATTTGCCTGAAGCACTTTTGTCATTGATTTTTAGTATTTTGTCACCGGCTTTAAGCCCTGATTTCTGCGCGGGCGAGTTTTCGTAAGGCTCCGATATTATGACATAATCACCTTGCTTGTGAATCAGCGAACCAATTCCTCCGTATTCCCCGGTAGTCATAAACCTGTAATCCTCAATTTCTGATTCCGGTATAAAAACAGTGTAAGGATCCAATTTATCAAGCATGGCATCAATTCCCGTTTTCATAAGCTCCGATGGATTTGCTCCATCAACATAATTGGTGTTCAGCTCTTTGTATAAGGATGTAAGGATCTCCAGGTTCTTTGAAATCTCAAAATCGGATGAGTTCTGAGCCTTAACGGCAGAACCTGCGATAAATGCCACGAAAATGGATACAATTACAAATAATTTTATGGGCATTAAAGCTATATGTTTCATGAGGGTGTTTTTTTTATTTAGAATTCAGACTTTAGGTATGGTATCCATCAAGGATTAAATAAAAAACAAATAATTAAGCTGGTTGTTTCGGCAGCTCAGTATTTCGGTTTATTGATAACGTGAACCATCAGGGTACCGGGTCATATCCGCTGCCACCCCATGGATTGCATGAAGCTACCCTCTTGATAGTCAGCCAGCCTCCCTTAAAAGGTCCGTGCTTTTTCAGTGCCTCTATCCCATATGCTGAGCAGCTTGGCGTATACCGGCACGAGGGAGGTAAATACGGCGAAATGGCATATTGGTACAACCGTATGCCACCTATCATTATCTTAATCAGAATTTTTTTCATGGGTACGTATTAAACGAGCCATTAACTCATTTATTGCAGTCAGGGTATCAGCCTGCGAAACGCATTCCTTGCCATTAAATACAACTGCAATATCACAATGATTCTTATCTGTCGAGTATACTTCAAGTATTTTGTGCTTGCTATGCCTGTATGCTTCGCGTATAAGCCGCTTCATCCGGTTTCTGTCAACAGCATGCCGTAGGTTCTTCTTAGGAACGGCAATCAGCAATTGTACAGCGGGATTTCCGGAGAATTCAGTTTCAAGGAATAACAAACGGAATTGCCCCGATTTCAACGACTTGCCCTCCTTAAAAAGCCGGTCAATCTGATTCTGATTACAGATTTTTTCGGGTTTCCTGAAAGTGTTTTTTTTAACGGCTGTGAGCATGGAGTCTGTTGAATTGCAAATTTAGTATTTTATCACTGTTCATCTAAGTCTTTATCTCGCATTATGTTAAATTACAATAAAAAACCCCGTTAATATATTCTATCAACGGGGCTCGCATTAGTAAATATATCTCTTACGATTTCTTCTGACACTTTGAAAGATAAGCATCAATGGCCATAGTC
>CAIQOG010000613.1 GCA_903873355.1 uncultured Bacteroidales bacterium | reverse complement strand
CGAAAATATCAACTTTTCCATCCGTATCGTTCCAGATTTCAGGCCCTGTAGTAGTGTTATGAATTTTTGGGTTAGCAGCATTTTCAAACTGTTGCGGAATGTATGAGTTAGGATTTTCTTCGTGGAGTTCCAATGCACGGGCAATTGCACCTTTCATTCCGTTAGCTCCGGGAGTCAAAACCAGATTTGCACCAAGGGCTTTCAGTAGATTGCGTCGTTCAATGCTCATGGTTTCAGGCATGGTCAGCGTCAGTTTATATCCTTTCACGGCAGCTACCATAGCCAGACCGATACCGGTATTTCCGCTTGTAGGTTCTATTATTTCAACCCCCGCTTTCAAAATTCCTGCTGCTTCAGCATCTTCAACCATCGACAGGGCTATACGTTCTTTCACACAACCTGCAGGGTTAAATGATTCAAGTTTTACAATTACATTCGCTTCCAGACTTTTATTTGAAGCATAATTTGAGAGTTGGAGTAATGGAGTGTTTCCAATCAGTTCCGTGAGGTTTTTTGCAATCTTTGCCATAACAATACCTGTTTAGTTGGTTATTTGGTTAGTTGTTGATTTTAGTGATGCAAAGATATGAGGTTTCAAACATCTTCACAATCGCAACGATGGGGTATTTTTATATACCATGTTTATGGTATGAGTATTTTAAATCTCACTCAATTCCAGCCAGCGCATGGTTTTTTCGTCAATCCGTTCATCTACTTCGGCATGACGTTGGGAGGCTTTAATAATTTCGTCGCTGGTGAGTGTGCCGGATGCTAATTTATTTTCGATGTCAGCTTTTTCAGCTTCCAGTTGCGGTATTTCTTTTTCCAATGCTTCAAATTCCTGCTTTTCTTTGAAACTCAGTTTACGTTTCGTGTTTTGTGTTTCACGTTCCATGTTTCGCGTTTCATTGTCTTTTGTCTTTGCTCTTTGTTCTTTGTTCCGTTCCTCCCTTTCCTGCTCATCCATCAACTCGTTCCACTCGCGGTAGTCGGTGTAATTTCCGGGAAAATCTTTCAGTTCGGCATTGCCTTTGAAAACCATCAGGTGATCAACCACTTTATCCATAAAATAGCGGTCGTGACTCACCACAATTACACAACCTTTGAACGATTGCAGGTATTCTTCCAAAATGTTCAGCGTCACAATGTCGAGGTCGTTGGTCGGCTCATCGAGAACCAGGAAGTTGGGGTTACGCATCAGCACGGTGCACAGGTGCAAGCGGCGTTTTTCACCACCACTCAGTTTATACACATAGTTGTATTGCGTTTCGGGCGTGAACAGAAAATGTTGCAGAAATTGCGAAGCCGACATTTTCTTACCATTTCCCAGATTCACTTCTTCGGCAATATCCTGTACCACATCAATCACCTTCATTTGCTCGTCGAATACCAGCCCATCCTGACTGTAATAGCCAAAAACCACAGTTTCGCCAATATCGAATGAACCACTGTCGGGCTTCACTTCTCCCAACAGCATTTTCAGAAAAGTAGATTTTCCTGTTCCGTTTTTACCCACAATGCCCATTTTTTCATAGCGGGCAAAGTTGTAGTAAAAGTTGTCGAGAATTTTCAGGTCGCCATACGCTTTGCAAATATATTTGGCTTCAAAAATTTTCGAACCGAGGTAGCTTGCTTTCACATCGAGTTGTACGTTGTCGTTATTTCGACGTTGCTTGGCACGTTCTTCTATTTCGTAGAAACTTTCCTGACGCGATTTGGATTTGTGTGT
>CAIQOG010000612.1 GCA_903873355.1 uncultured Bacteroidales bacterium | reverse complement strand
TTTCCCATGCAAGCAACATTTTCTGAGCTTCGAGAATTAGTGGCGCTGATTTTTTGGCTTCATCTTCAGTCAGACCTTTGGCGATTAAAACCTGAATTTCTGCTTTATAATGTTTGTCGAAAATCACGTAATACTTCCCAACTAAATGGTCCCCTTTCAAGCCGGAACTTTCGGGAGTTTCGCCGTTTCCAAACAGTTTCCATGCCAGCATAGATTTACATATATGGATACCACGGTCATTCACTATGTTGGTTTTCACCACTTTCCACCCGTTTGCTTTTTGAATTTCGGCTATGCTGTGTCCGAGCAGGTTGTTGCGAATATGTCCTAAGTGAAGCGGTTTGTTGGTATTTGGCGACGAATATTCAATCATCATCAATGCTGATTCATCGGTGGCTTTTGTAATTCCAAAATCAGCATTAGAATGAATTTCAGCAAGGGTTTCGAGCCAGTATTTTTTGCTGATATTCAGGTTCAGAAAGCCTTTGATAACATTAAATCCTGAGATTACCGGATTATTTCGTACAAGATATTCTCCTATTTCCTGACCGGTTTGTTCGGGTGATTTGCGGGCAGCTTTCACAAATGGAAAAACCACTACCGTAAGGTCGCCACTGAACTCTTTTTTAGTCTTCTGAATTTGTATTTGGTTCAGATCTGCATCTGTGTTATAGAGCGTTTTTACAGCGCCTGATACAGAAATGGTAAGGATTGATTCTAAATTCATTGTTATCGGTTTTTATTCGGAGTGCAAAGATACGAAAATTAGCGAAAGTATGTGAGCATATTTGTGATTTAATAAGCTCTTTGCCTGACTGCTTAATTCAAAAAAAGGGGAAATAAACCGATTGATTTATTTCCCCTTTATGATTATCTAAATTGTTATAACGAAATTACATCTTCACAACCGGTTTCGTCCTTTTTACACCGTCTTTATTCCATATTGTTACATAATAAATACCTGATGGATAGTTTGATAAGTCTATCTCAGCTTTTGTCTGATTGGCTGGATTTTCCAATTTTAACTGCCGTCCAAGTGCCGACATTACAGTAATATTATTTGTATTTTCGGGTAATGTAAACTGTACTTTATTGTTGGTTGGGTTCGGATAAAGATTCCAGTCGTCCACGACCGGAGTTTCAACTTCTGTAATGCAACTCTGATCTACAGTTACAGTATATTTATTTGATCCGCTATAAACCCAACATATATTTGTTGAAGTTGATAAATCGATGGTTTGCTCTGTTGCTGTAGTACCGTTACCGTTATTGAAAATGATGAAAACTGTTGGTTGTGTCATGTTGGTAAAAGTATAGGTATAATAACCCTGAGCATCTTTTGTGATTAGGTCACCAGGCCATGTTTTTTTGGTATTCAGCGAAGTGGTAACACCATTCACAAGTTCCCAAACCCACGCACAGCCTGTTGTCCAGCTTGCCGGTGCTTTAAAGCGTACAGTAATGGATGAAGGTTTCGTTTGAATATTAAAAACACTGGTCACAACCGGCGAAGCAGCTCCCGATGCTTCTGCTATTGCTTTAACAGTTACTGTGCCAATAGGCAGAGTGATAGCACCTGTGTAAGTTGTAGAATTAATTGTTGGTTCAGTGCCATCCAATGTATAATGTATGGTTGAACCGGTTGATGCTGTCATGGTTATTGTTTTGCCAACGAAGAAATTACCTCCGGAAGGCGAAATACCCGGAGCAGTTAGAATGGCATTTTTCGACCAAACAGCATAATCAGTACCAAAAGTATTGAGAATCCATCCTGTGCCTGATGGTGTCCATGTACCTGCACCAATTTTTACTGCAACAGCAGGAGCTGCATCACCATATCGTTTGTAGATATAAGCAGCATAGAAACTTGTATTTTGGTCAACAGTGACTGAACTCCATGAATCAATTCCTGCTTTTTTGCGTACAGCCATTAACTCATCGATTTTAATTTTGTTGCTTGTGTAGGTGCGGGTTACAGCGCTTTTAGTGTAAGTGCCACCATAATAATGTGGTAAAAATACACAGGGAATGCCTTTATGAGTCATAATATAAGCATATCCTTTCATGATATTGTCACCAAGAATTGCATTAGTGGCATCGGTAAAGGTATCATGATTGTCAACCAATGTCACAGCATTTGAATTATAATCAACAGATCCGGCCAACCCGCTACTGGAAGTCAATAATGACCAGTTATTATTTCTTAAAGCCGGTGACAATGAGTTGTAATAAAGCGAAAAATCGAATGTTCCTGATTGAATTGCACGATTATTACTACTTCCGTTAATCCAGTCTTGTAAAAGCCCCTGATTACCATCCAAATATTCTCCCACCGAATAGTAATACGATGTACTATTCAGATAATCATTAATACGGGTTGATTTGTACCCTTTTGTCATATCCCACCGATAACCTTCAAAACCCTGCTCTTTTAATTTAAGGAGATATGCTTTTACACCGGCCTGAACTGTGGCGTTCGAATGGTCTAAGTCACGGCATCCAGAGTCTGATTGACCTTCGTCAACTGCACCTGTTCCCATTGGTCCGCGTGTTGAAGCCCAGCTTGTGTTCACTTCATCATTAGAACAAATAGTTCCATTGTCAGTAGTTAGAGTTGTTCCCCAATCAGGATTTGTGAAGGTTGACCAGTTTGTTGTTCCACTCCGGTGATTTACCACAACATCTGCTAGAGGATGCATACCAGCAGCTTTAATGGCCGCAGTCGTATTTGTCAGGTCTGTTGATGTTCCCCAGTCTGAATTAAAATTATATAATTCTGTAGGGTAATATCCAACTCCACCTGTTGATTTGCTTGGAGGAGGCATCCATATCATGTCAAATCCGGCTGCCTTGAGTTCACTCACTTTTGATTGAAGAAACATATAATAATTTCCATCTGCAGAGTGTTTACTTTGTTCATCCCACCCGAAGGCCTGAAACATAATGTCATCCAAATAAGCCGGAGTCTGTGCTTTTGTTACTTGTGAAAAGAGTGTTATCATTAAAACAACACAAAAGGAAAATGCAATCTTTTTCATGGGGTATAATTTTAAAATAAGGTAGTTGAGTCGCAAAAATACATACATGTAACTTGCTTCCGGATAAAACATTCTAAAACAAGTCTATTTATTTATGCAAACGTTTGAAAAGAGGGAATGTCGGAAAGATATTTGCTTAATTTATCAACAGTCCGGTAAAGTTGTTTTTTGTTCCGTTGAAGAGGTTCAAATCCACGTATCCTTTAATCCCCGGAACTTTGTGTTTGTCGGATGTTTGCCAGAATGTCCAGTTGCCATCAGGTTTTGCTTTATAATCCACAATCCATAGTTTGCATTTTTCAGGCAGACATTCCTGAAGATATTTATTGAAGTACTTATAATTGCAGTAAATGATTGGAAAACAAGCCATTTTGTTAGAAACAATACTGATAAAATCCAGTAGTTCTGACTTCACCTTGTCGGTCGATGGCATTCTTCTCGAGAATTCGAGGTCAAGTACCGGTGGTAAATCGCCTTTGTTGAATTTAACCTGCGAAAGGAAGTTCATAGCCTGTTCTTTACCTGAACTTTTGTAAGTAAAAAAGTGGTATGAGCCAACCGGAATATTTTTCTCCCGTGCGCCCTTATAGTTTTCGGTGTATTTAGTATCCTGATTTGTAGCACCTTCAGTAGCTTTCAGAAATATAAAATGTGGTTGATTCTGGCTTAATGCTTCCCAGTCAATTTTCTGCTGATGATGCGAAATATCCAATCCCCAGACTTCCCCTTCGGTACTTACCTGAATGGGTACAAAAGTGCTGTGGTGAATAATGTGTTTGTGACTATGACGTTTTTTTGCTTCTGCAGGAAGCTGAATCAAAAATATTGTAAGAAAAATAACTAAAAATCTGAATTTCATAAATATGAGGAAATTTCGATAAGATTTAAACCATAGTTTGCAATAAATCAACAATTTGACACAAAGATAGGTTATTTCAACCTTTAAATCAATTCGTCTTTTGATAAACAATAGAACTTTTAACTTATAATTATGGTAAATAATGAATTTGGTAAATTAAAAAGTCCGGGTTTTTATACTTTGCTTGAATGTTTGGGTGCCTTCGTACTATATAACTTTCACGTCGCTTTTACAATAGCAAACAACAAAACTGCCACACTGGCTCATCTGTTTTCTATTGTAGCTGATTTAAGCGTTTTTAGTATAAAAATCAAGTACAAACTTACTAATAAAGCTGTCAGAAGCATTCCAATATTAAAAAGTAATGAACCTTTGACCAAAAAAATGGAAATAAAAATTGATACCCAAAGAGATGTTATTGCAACTACTTTTGTCTTTTTTCGAACAGCCTTTGTCTTTTCAAATTCTTTTATGTGTTTGCCAAAATACTTATTTTCTAAAAGTAAATAATGAAATCTTTTGGATGACCTGTTAAACATCCATGCAGACAGTAAAACAAATGGGACTGTTGGTAAAACAGGAGTAAAAGCACCAATTATACCTAGAATCAGTGAAACTATCCCTATAGAAAAATACACTATTCTAACAATATGTTTAGTCATTTTTATAAGCATGGTCATTTTGAGTTTGCAAAATCCCGTTTTGTGCTAAACAATAATCCAATGGTTTAAACGGTTTAATAATTACAGATGACATAATAGCTTTGATTAAAAAATGCTGAAAGCAATCACCAGTCTCAGCATTTTTTAAATCTTGTTATTTTTTTTCAAGCTATTTAAGAGTTTCCAATGCTTTTTCAATCGCCTTTTTGATTCCCTCGGGGTTTTTGCCACCGGCCGAAGCAAAGAAGGGTTGTCCGCCACCACCACCCTGAATTTCTTTGGCAGCTTCACGGGCAATGTTGGTAGCATTTAAACCGGTAACAACAAGGTCGTCACTGATTAAAACGGTCAACGATGGTTTGCCATCAACCACACATCCTGCTACGAAGAATAATTTTTCGCTCTGGATATTACGGATTTGGAAGGCCAGTGTTTTTACCTGATCGGCAGTCAAAGTGCCTTGATAACTGATTACTTTTACACCGTTTTGTTCTTTTGCATCGGCAAGCAGTTGGTCGCGCAGGCTCATGATTTTTTCATGAACAAAGGCTTCAAGTTGTTTTTTAAGTTCGGCACTTTCTTCGCTCATTTTGCGGATGGCACTTAATACATCCGGTGCATTGTTCAGTAGTTCTTTTGCTTCCCCAATCGTGTCCTGTTGTTTGTCCAGTAATTCCTCTACGGCTTTACCGGTAATGGCTTCAATACGACGGATACCCGCTGCAATAGAGCTTTCGGCTGTGATACGAACCAATCCGATATTTCCGGTAGCGCTAACGTGTGTTCCACCACAAAGCTCTACCGAAGTGCCAAATTGAATAACACGCACAGTTTCACCGTATTTTTCGCCAAACAATGCCATAGCACCCATAGCCTGAGCTTCAGCAATCGGCGTTTCACGTTTTTCCTGTAATGCGTAGTTCTCGCGGATTTTGCGGTTAGCAATCGCTTCAATTGTGCGAATTTCTTCTTTGGTAAGTTTTTGAAAGTGAGAAAAGTCGAAACGCAACGATTCAGGACTAACAAACGAACCTTTTTGCTCAACGTGTGTGCCCAGCACTTCGCGCAATGCTTCGTGGAGTAGGTGAGTAGCCGAGTGATTGCATTCGGTTGCCTTACGTTTTTCTGTATCAATAACGGCTGTGAATGCTTCAGTTATGTCAGCAGGAAGTTTTTTGGCAATAT
>CAIQOG010000611.1 GCA_903873355.1 uncultured Bacteroidales bacterium | reverse complement strand
ATAACGGAACCGGGAGTTTGAGCAGCCAGGCTACTGTTACTATTTCGTTGCTGGATGTGAATGAAGCACCTGTTATTACAAATCAGGCTTTCTCAATTGCTGAAAACTCAGCCAATGGAACAAATGTTGGAACTGTTGTGGCTACGGATCCTGACGCTGGTCAAACCAAGACTTTCTCCATACTTTCAGGAAATACAAATGGTGCTTTTGATATCAATACAATCACCGGAGTATTGTCCGTTACCTCTGCCGCTGCATTAAACTTTGAAGCTACACCTACTTTCGCTATGGTAGTAAAAGTTCAGGATAACGGAATAGGGAACCTGAGTAGCCAGGCTACTGTTACTGTTTCGCTGCTTGATATGAATGAAGTGCCGGTAGTTAATAATCAAGTATTCAATGTTCTGGAATTTTCATCTAATGGAACTTCAGTTGGTTTTGTATCAGCCACTGATCCGGATGCAGGTCAAACTCTCTCCTATCTAATAACAGCTGGAAATAGCAGTAATGCATTCTCAATTAATATTATAACCGGGGAATTAACGGTAACAAATTCGGCAGCAATTAATTTTATTGTTAACCCAATATTCTCTCTCAATGTAAGTGTTACCGATAACGGAACGGGTAATTTGTCAAATCAAGCTACTATTACTATAAATATAGTACAATCTTCAAATCAAGCTCCGGTTATTTTAAACCAATCCTTCTCAGTAGCTGAAAACTCCGCCAACGGAACAAATGTTGGAACTGTTGTCGCTACCGATCCTGACGCTGGTCAAACCAAGACTTTCTCCATTCTTTCAGGAAATACAAACGGGGCTTTTGATATCAATACAATCACGGGAGTATTGTCAGTTGCCTCTGCTGCTGCACTTAACTTTGAAGTTACACCTACTTTCGCTCTGGTTGTAAAAGTTCAGGATAATGGAGTCGGGAATTTGAGCAACCAGGCTACTGTTACTATTTCATTGCTTGATGTGAATGAAGTACCTGTTATTACAAATCAGGCATTCGCAGTTTCTGAAAACTCTGCTAACGGAACAACTGTTGGAACTGTTGTTGCTACTGATCCTGACGCTGGTCAAATACTTTCTTATTCAATAATCTCAGGAAACTATGATAATATTTTTTCTATCAATTCAATTACAGGCGAACTTTTTATTATTAACAAAGACAGTTTAGGTATAAATATCAATATGGTTCATTCATTATATGTGGAAGTAAAAGATGATGGTCCGGGATTACTTTCTAATCAAGCCTTAATTAGTATTGAAGTAAATAAATCTAATTCTGCTCCGATTATCTATAATCAAGTTTTCACAGTTAAAGAAAATCCAAAAAAAGGTGCATTTATTGGAAAAGTTGTTGCATATGACCATGATAGAGGGCAGACTCTCAATTATTCGATAGTTGCAGGAAATTCAATGGAATCTTTTTCCCTTGATAGTATATCAGGCAAATTACAGGTTTCTGATTTTACTGCACTGGATTATGAAAAAACGTCATCATTCTTTTTAACTGTATCGGTGCAAGATAATGGATTAGGATTTTTGAAAAGTCAGGCAATTGTAACTATAAATCTGATTGATATAAACGACTCAATACTTATTGGAGATAGTGCAATTTCTACTCCACCAAGGAATAATATGGCAGGAACAGGTTATATGATAAGTGTTTTCCCGAATCCAACATCGGGTTTAATAAATATAAATTGTGAGCAGGTGGATGCAAGCGATTTCAACCTTCAACTATTTACTATTTCTGGCGAAAAAGTCTTTCAAAAAGACTATGTTGGAACAAAAATAGTGTCTTTAAATTTAGAATCGTATCTAAAAGCTCCCTACATTTTAGTTGTAAGAACAAAGAACAATATTTATACGGGAAAGATTATAGTGAATTAATTACGACTTATTTTTATCTCTATTTCCTCCAATTATATTCACAAAAATACCGTTGACCCAAAACCCTCCTCCCAAAAGTAGCCCAATGACTTCTAGATGAAGGATGAAAATATCCTTTTCTGGTAAGATCTTTACTCTTTGAATTTTCCTTGTCGGACTATTCATTGGTCAAGTTTGTATTAAAAAATTAGACTTTTCTTAATTGTCCGTATCTATATGAATATCTATTATTGCGTTGATATTTCAAGGATAAGCTTCTTCATACTTTGACCAATTTTCTCTTTAAAAACTATTTATCTGTCTTTGGCTGGATACTTCAGGAATACTTTTTTAGATGGTTTATTTATATCCACTAACATAACAACTTTAATTTTTTATTCACTTCGGAGTTCCTTTGGGACTAAACACTGAGGGTTTGGGCATATTTATCCAGCTTCAACAATCTTAAATAATTCTAAATTATAGAATATTAAGTATTCATGCTATTACTTTTTATTTTTTGGGAAATAAACTAGATATAAGATTAAAGATAACCATCTATGTCTCTTGCCTTTATTTCGAACTGAATTACAAATTACCACTCTTTAACTAAAACGAACTAAAATGCTACACCATAATACTTCTTTCCACAAACTAACTCATGCCCCTTCAGCTACCACTTCAGAGTTAACCCATAACATTTCTAAAGTTTTAGTAATTAATACTCCAAAAGTCAGGGTAAATGGCAGGTATTTTTTTTCGAGGCTTCTGATATTTTTATTACTGATCTTTTCATTAAAAGCTTACTCAACAACATACTATATTTCCCCAAGTGGCAGTAATACAGCAAATGGAGATATAACTCATCCTTGGTTAACTCTTGCTTATGCCTGCGCTCATGCAACAACTTCGGGAGATATAATCCATGTTACTGCAGGTACATATACAGAAACAACGCAATGTGCATTATCTGTGGGGGTTAGCATCATAGGGGAAGGTGAAACATCATATATAATTAGCACATATGGGGGCACTGAACATCATGGAGCTATCGAATTACTTAGCAGTACAGACAATACTAACGGGAATCAAAGTATCAGCTATATAAAGTTAGATGGCAATAATGGAATTGGATATAATGGCATTTTTATCAAACAAAGAAGAAATGTAGTTATTCATCACTGTACTGTTATTGATTTTAACCATAATGGAGTTTCATTCTTAGGAGCTAGTGATTTTTTTGTAAAGCCTTCTACATACCCAACAGGAAATCAACTTTATAATTGTACTATAAAGGATTGTGAGGATTTAATATTGCTTATGGGGCAACAAGATGCTTTTATCCATGACAATATCTTAGATAACAGAATAGACATAAGCAGGATAACGCGAATAGTTGATGCAGGAACGTCGTATAATAAAGGCACTAAATTTTATAACAATAAATGCTACAAGCCTGATAATGCTGGTTCTTATTGGAACTTTATGATAGAACATTGGAATTGCGAAGGAGGATTTGAGATTTATGGCAATGAATTTTATGGTAGTGATTGTGTTCTTGATGTTGGCGGATACTATAATGTAAAGGGAACTTACGAGTACTCCTGGTCAATACATGACAATCTATTTACTACGCTGAGCGGTACAAATGTGCCTTTAACTGCGCATGGCGCAACTTCAATCACACTCGAAGGAGCAAATGTGGAATATGTACAGATTTATAACAATCGTTTTGAAAAACTTTTAAAGCCTATTGGTTCAAGTGAAGGTGGTGGTGGTGCCGCTACATTAAACCATATTTACATTCACAATAATTTATTGGTAAATTGCGGTACAGGAACAGGCAGTAATGGAAATCCCGTTCTGGCCCTGAATGAATATCTTGCTGCTTCAATTATGTCGGATATATACATATATAACAATGTATTAACGACAGATGGCATAGACCATCTTGGTGGTATTTGGGTTGAATCCAGTGGTGCTTCAAATGTAAATATAAAAAATAATATTTTAGTCGGATTTCTAAATTGGGGTGCTATTTGGTTAATGAATAATGGCACAATGAATAATATTCATGTTGATTATAATGATTTTTACAATAATATAGCAGCAATAGATATTAGTGGAAATGCAATGACTAACTATTCCGCGATCAGCAATAAAACAAGTAACCCTAGTTTTGTTTCGGCAACAGATTTTCATTTAACAACAGGTTCTTCCTGTATTGATGCAGGCCTTGATGTAGCCTTAACAATGGATTATGATGGAAATCCTATTCCATTTAATTTCATACCAGATATAGGTGCATATGAATTTACAAGCGGAAATGGCAATCAGGCTCCCCAAATTCAAAATCAAAACTTCCAGCTTTATGAAAATAGTCCCAACGGAACTGCAGTTGGAATCGTAATTGCTACTGATCCTAATGCTGGTCAAACCACGACTTTCTCCATTCTTTCTGGAAATACAAATAATGCTTTTGCAATAAATGCTTCCACTGGAGTATTGTCAGTTGCCTCTTCTGCTGCGCTTAACTTTGAAGTTACACCTACTTTCGCTCT
>CAIQOG010000610.1 GCA_903873355.1 uncultured Bacteroidales bacterium | reverse complement strand
TATAAGGAATGTGATTTGTGCCGTCGAATACATAATCTGTTGAAACATGAACTACTTTGATGCCATTTGAAGTGGCTACTTCACCAATGTTTCGAACAGCATCAGAGTTGATTTTATAGCATAATTCAACATCATCTTCAGCCTTATCCACAGCTGTATAAGCAGCACAATTTACAATAAAATCCACTGAATTAGCTTTTACAAATGCATTCAATGCTGTTTTATCGCAAATATCCAGTTCATCAACATCTGTATAAATATAGTTGAATTGCGGATAACGAACTGCAGCTTGTTGCATTTCGTTGCCAAGTTGTCCTTTACTGCCTGTAATCAGAATTGTTGTCATTATAATACTATTTTCTTAGCGATGTTAAATTCGATTTTATTCGTGTAATTCGTATCTCAGAAGTTCATGTCCGCGTCTTTGAACAAAGGATGTTTCGTGTCTTTTTCTGAAATAATAGCTTTGTCAGCTGGAATTTTCCAGTCAATTGCCAAATCCAAATCATTGTACATTATCCCTCTTTCAAGGCTTGGGCTATAAAAATTATCGCACTTATATGTAAATAAAGCTGTTTCGCTCAATACTGAGAATCCATGTGCAAAACCCTGTGGAATAAGAAATTGTAAGTGGTTTTCCTCTGTTAATTCTACACCAAACCATTGACCGAAAGTAGGAGAGTCTTTACGTAAATCCACAGCCACATCCCAAACACTACCAACTGCCGCCGAAACGAGTTTGGACTGACTTTGAGGATTTAGTTGGTAATGCAATCCGCGAATTACACCATAAGAAGATTTGGATTGATTGTCCTGACAAAAACGTAAGTTAATACCTGCTTCCAGATAATTCTTATCATTAAATGTTTCACAGAAAAAGCCTCGTGTATCACCAAATACACGAGGTTTTATTATTAGTAAATCAGGTATGGGAGTTTTTATAATTTCCATAATTTTTTGTTGATTGATTTAATCGTTCATTAGTTTCTTGTTTTAGCTTGTATTATACAACCACTTAACCAGTTAACTAATCAACCAATTAACTATACAGTCTCATTTGCGATTTTAATCAAATACTGACCATAATGATTTTTTTTCAATGGTTCAGCCAGTTTTAAAAGTTGTTCACGATTAATATATCCATTGCGGTATGCAATTTCTTCCAGACATGAAATTTTCAATCCCTGTCGATTTTCAATTGTAGCAATGAAATTTGATGCTTCAAGTAAACTGTCGTGTGTTCCTGTGTCCAGCCACGCCATTCCACGACCCATTATTTTCATGCTCAAACGCTCTTCTTCAAGATAAATACGGTTAAGGTCAGTTATTTCCAGCTCACCGCGTTTAGATGGTTTTAGATTTTTGGATTTTTTCACAACATCATTGCTGTAAAAATACAATCCGGTTACTGCGTAGTTTGATTTTGGTTGCAAGGGTTTTTCTTCCAGACTCAACACTTTACCATTTGAATCAAATTCGGCAACTCCATAACGTTCAGGGTCATTTACATAATATCCGAAAACAACTGCACCATCTTCCAATTGTGCTGCTTCGCGTAGTGTTCTGGAGAAGTCAAATCCATAGAAAATATTATCACCCAATACCATGCAAACGCTATCATCTCCAATAAATTCCTCACCAATAATAAAAGCCTGAGCCAAACCATCGGGTGATGGTTGAATTGCATAAACGAGTTTAATCCCTAAATCATCGCCATTTCCAAGCAAATTTTCATATAAATGAATATCCTGTGGAGTTGAAATAATCAGAATTTCTTTAATTCCGGCTAACATCAAAACTGATAATGGATAGTAAATCATGGGTTTGTCATAAACCGG
>CAIQOG010000609.1 GCA_903873355.1 uncultured Bacteroidales bacterium | reverse complement strand
GACGAAGCCACAAAACAACAAAAAAAACAAGAAGCTGCAAGCACTGGTGCAAGTAGCAATTCCCAAACAGGGAATCAACAAAATACCAAATCAAATGAACAGTATGTACAAAAGAGTCAGACACAAATAGATGCCGAAAACAGGGCTATACAAGTGGAAAAGGAACGACGTAAAAAAGAAGCCGAAGAAGAGCAAGCACGAAAACTGGAAGCCGCAAAAAGAGAAATGGCTAATAGAGAAATAGAACGGATTAAACAAAGAACGATTAATGAACAGGAAGCTATAAGAACGATGGCACCTATGGTCGGAAAATTTGCTGAAGGAATTCTATCTCAACCCGGTGGTAGAATAGGAGCGATTATGGGTATAGGGAATGCAGAGGTATTTGGTTTATCCTATGGTGATAATAGAAAAATGCAAATTAATTTATATTCTGATATAGATTTAAAAAATGTTGGATTAAGCATGGACCTGATGTTGCTGAATGGATTAAAACTCATAACAAAAAATCAGATATCTGATATGATTTCAATATGCCCAACCATTGGTTATACTATCGTAACGGGTAATGTTGATGGAACCGGATATCATTTCAGAGAAAGTGGCTCGGCAGTAAATTATAATGCACTAACCGCCGGACTAACTGCATTTATTAATTTCGGGATGTTGTACCTTAAAGTTACTTATTCTGTGAATGCAGTTTATTTTGAACCAAACCCTGCTTATTACTTGCCTGTAGTTAAACCATTAAACGAAAGTCTTTTTTCTATTGGTGTTGGGATTGGTTTTGATAAATAATGGGATTTTGTGTAGGCAGGTTTCCGAATGCTTTGATACATTATTCAAGCCAACGAATTCTGTATTTTTTATAATTGAGTCCACTCCGAAAAAGAGTTGAACGCAAATTACGCTGAAAACCCCAAATAAACACAAATCTTTAAACGCCTACAAATCAACGGAATATCAATATTGCTTTTTGTGTAATTTTGCACAATTTGCGTACCAACGGTCAGCGTAGCTAAATTTGCGTTCAAAAATGACTTTTCGAAGGACGTTCATAATTTCAACTATGTATTCATAATTTTAAACTAAAAAAAAATGAAAAAACTTTTTACAATTTTATTAGTAAGTTTGCTCATGGGTTTACCCCTTAAAGCACAATGGACACAAATCCTTACCGGACAAAGTTCATTAATAGATGCAGTGTGTGTCGTAAACGACAGTGTAATATGGATTAAAGACCAGATGGGTGATAAATTTTCAATCACCAAAGATCGTGGTAAAACCGGAGCTACAAAAAACTTTCCAGTTGGAATAACTTCAAACAGAATGTGTGGAAGTCTTTCGGCAGTCAGCGATAAAGTGGCTTATGTGATTGTTAGTCAATCATCGGCAACTGATAAGCAGGGAATTTATAAAACGGTTGATGGTGGTGATACCTGGACAAGACAAGCAACTGCCTTTAACTCTGCAAGTTCCTTCCCCGATATGGTTTATTTCTGGAATGAGAATGAAGGTGTTGTTATTGGCGATGGCATTAGTAATGCAAACGGAATTCTCGAAATTTACACCACTACCAACGGTGGAGCACAATGGAATGCAGTTCCTGCAGCCAATATGCCTACAGCCACATCACCCGACTGGGGTACCAATACAAACAGTTTCTTTCGGGTAAGGGGAAATACTATTTCAGTTATTGCCGGTTCGGGCTGGATTTATAAATCGACCAATAGGGGGTTGAACTGGACTGGCGTTAGTACTCCGGTAATAAATAATAATTCGAATGCCAAATTTGATTTCAAGGACGATAATAATGGGCTTTTGTCGAATTATAATGCAACAAAAAAACTCTATTATCTCTATTCTACGGCTAATGGTGGTGCTAATTGGGCAAAAATTGATTCTACTTCAATGATAAGCGAAATTAAATATGTTCCATCTCTAAATACATATTTTAGTACGGGTACTACAGGATTGTCCTATTCTACCAATAATGGTGTGTCTTGGACTAAACATCCATCGTTTATAAATGTAGGATTGCAACCACTGAGTGTCTCACCCTCAGGAACTCTTTTTATGGGTGGTTGGAGCTATGTGTATAGTGCTGTGAACTTTACAGGTGTAAATTTGACACTCAATAAATCAAAATTAAGTGGTTCGAAGAACATCGATCTGACATTTAGCAGCAATTTGGATTTAGCCAGTGCTCAGGATACAACTAATTATCTGATAAATTTCAGACAGAATAATGTAGCTACTTATACTAAAATAGCCCTTTTGTCGGCAGCTGTTGATCCAACCAATAATTCGGTGGTTCATCTTATTACAAAAACTGATTTGCCTATTGACACTTGCGATATAAACGTTTCCAATATCAAAGGAACAAATAATATTACGGTAATAAATAATAGTGCATCATCCTTTTCGAGTGTTATTCATACCAGTTTGACCGATTATTCCACCCTAAAATATGCAATAATTGGTAGTTGCTATTTTTTAAATAATGTTTCGGGAGGAACAAAGGCTGCTTGGAATACCTGTTGGAGCGATGTCGCTAATAATGTGCAGGCTTCAGTTCCGGTGATTAGTGGAAATGCTAAAATTTTCACTTGGAGTTTTCCTGCTGTTTTGATGTTTGGTGGTGTAAGTCAGGGCGATGGCATGTTTAAATTTTGTAATCCTAATACCGACAATACGCCAAACTGGAGTATTGAGCCCATCGGTTATCCGGCAACAAGATTGTATAGCGGAAGTGCGACAACCGATTTGGATAGAATATCCGATGCGGGTGGTGCATTTACCATACTAACCTTAGGACTTACTAAGAAATATAATCTTAAATTAATTATCGATCAAACTTCGGGTGTTGACCAGATTACAGTCGATATTAATGGTGTGAATACAGCTGTTCCGTCAGTGAATTTAGCCGATGCAGTAATTGTAAGTTATAGAGTTTATAATGAAGCCGGAATATTATTGACTATGAACAAAATGGAAACCGGATTAAATATCCAACAGATTAAACAATTGTTAGATAAAGGATTATACCTTATTAATGCCCGATTTAAAAACGGGGAATATCACAATTATAAATTCATTGTGCAATAGACTATCATTTTAATTTTGCAAAAAAAAACCACTCAATTTTGAGTGGTTTTTTCGTTATAGCAACTGTGTGTATAGAACAGTCCTTTTTATATTAGACTTTATTCAGATTAATTTATTATAGATTATATAAGTTAGATATTTATTGACCCCCAAATCCGCCAGTTGGCGTGGCTTAAAGACGCAGTTTCTTATATTTATCTTCACCCATAATTGTTTGTTAATTGAGTTCTCAAACCCCCAGTTGGGGGTTTGGGGGTCGAAGATAAAATTGATAAAAACAAGAAAAAAGAATAACCTTTCAACTTATATAATGCCTACTGTTATCCACTTTTTTAAATCATTGATTTTCAACAAATCCTTAATGAATGTGCTGGAGAACAGCCTTGTTCCCGCTACACAGAAGGAAGTTCAGAAATGAGCTTCCTTTTTTTTATCAGGTTAAAGTCAGCGGCTTTAAGTTTTTTTAACTGCACTCGGAATCCTTGTATTGCATTGTATTTCAGCAGATTATTGATGATTTATGTGTTACAACGGTTATAACCAAACGTCGTTCCGGTATACAATGTATGTATATATGATGTATATTTGAATCGTGTATTACGTGACCGAATATTTGGCGACAAAAAAAAGCCGCGTAAACAGGTATACGAGACTTTTTTAATTAAGGATTGTATGCACTACAATTAGTTGGCAACCGCACTTGAATTCCCGGTCTCTGCGGTTGTCGTTGTGTTTATAGTACTTACTTTTCCAGAGGCATTTTGTTTACGAATGGTTGTACGTGTTTTGACCTGTGCCATGTAAAACGTAAATAGTTCATTCAACTTTTCAATCATCAAACTGTAATCCAGCTCAGGATATTTCAACTGTGCCAGTTCAATTTCTTTCATCAGATTGTGCAATGCTGTTTCGGCATTGGCTCTCACGTCGGTGGTCACTACCTTGCGGCGGACACGGGTATTCATACGCTCCGTTTCAGTTCGGGTGAAACTTTGCTGTAATACCTTTAGTTCGTCGAACGAAGTTTTCAGATTCAATGTTTCGATGGTAGTCTGCAGGGTGGAATCACCTTCCAGTGCCTCGAACATTTCTTCCAGCACGTCGGTTTGAACGGTTGAATTTACATTTACTATCGGATTCAGATATCGGGTCACAAACGGGGTAACCACATCCAGTTGAGGAATGGTATACACCGCATTGGCCGAATTCAGTACCCTGATTTGTGAAATCAGTGTGCGAATCAACTTTTTACGGTTGGTTCTCTTTTCCGTTAGGTTTTTGGTCATTGGATGTTTTCCATCCGGAACATGCATCTGGCGTAATTCGTCCTGAGCTTCTACAAGCATATCATACACGAACTTCAAATGCAGTGCTGCGGGGTCGAACTGATCCAATACACTAACAACTTTGTTTACTAACACGCGAAATTCATTTTTCCATAAGCGGGAAAATGAAACAATTATAAAAATTACTTTTTTCATTATTTTATGTTTTTAAAATTTTATAAATTTATTTTCGCGGTTTTCATCGTAAATGACATTCCGGCAGCCGTAAAAAATAACCTGTTACACCCATCGCTCCGAACACTGCATGAATCATCCAGGCATTCGGTTATATAGATGCTAATACCGGACACAGACTATGCGAACCGCTATTATATTTTCGGGCTTACCGAAACGTTTAACCTCATTACGTCAAAGACCGCTTTTTTATTTTTGATTAATAACATCCCGATGCATTTCATATTGAATCGGATTTAAATTTACGTTATTAATACGTCGGCAAATATAATATTGTTTTGTTGAACTTTTTAGACATTTAAGAAGAAGTTATTGACAATTTTAACCTCTTTTCTTGTGCATTATTTTTTTTTGATGCTGTTCACTACTTCTTCAGTGCAGTTAAATCATTATTTTAAGACTCTCCTTCAAAGAATGATAAGTAAAAAGCCCACGCCGGTTGGCGTGAGCATTTTCCACAAAAAAAGCGTGGACTAATGCTATCCGATAAAAAAATGGTTGCTTCAAACGCTTTGTACTTCTTCCTGCATCAAATCATTGTAGCTTACAAACACTCGAAACAGGTCTTAAATCAGAGAAATGCAGCATACAAATGCCCGAATCAACCCCTGCCACATAAAAATGTACCGTACAAACTACAATTACACACTGTGTTTCATCCTTTTGTACGCTTCGAAGATCTGTGATAAACTGATTTCATTAACATTGTACCGTACTAAACTCCGTGATACGTCCGTTTTCATGTAAATGTAAGGTACAAAAGCACGTGACCTGTTAATTCTTACTCCAATGTACCGTACATTTTGCTGTGACAAGCCTGTTTTTATGTTAATGTACCATGCAAAATCGCACGTCATATTAATTCTAAAAACAGATGTTCTCGAAAAAGATTTGTAAAACACAGCAATACGCTGGATTGGTAAAAAAAAATCAAATAAATTATTAGCAATGACAGTATAGATAATGTGAATTTTTTTATCTTTGCAAAGTGTACAGATGCGATACATGGTGACACAACCTGATTGAAAAACATATAAATATTACAATGCCAGAAATATCCAGATTCTACGGACTAATCATACTTATGAACTTTAAAGACCATAACCCACCACATTTCCACGTATGGTATGGTGATTTTAAAGCTATTGTAACGATTGAAGATGGAATTGTTAAAGGAGAAATGCCTCAACGAGCATTAAAAATGACATTTGATTGGTTAGAAATTCACAGGGAGGAATTGTTGCTTGACTGGAGCTTAGCTCAAAAAGGAGATGAATTATTTAAAATCGAACCATTAAAATAATTGGTTATGTTTTTAGAAATAAACAAAGCAAGCTATATTGAAGACTATAAAATAGAGCTTCAATTCAATAACGGGGAAACTTGGTTGGTTGATTTGGAGAATGAATTGAATGGAACAGTATTTAATCCATTAAAGGACAAGAACAATTTCAGGAAGTTTTCAATTGTCTTTAATACTATTGAATGGGAAAACGGTGCCGATTATGCACCGGAATATCTGTATGAGCTTTCAAAATGCCAAAATCAAATTGCAAGTGAACCAAAAAGTGAATATGGTCAAATATGACCTCACCTAAGCCAGACCTCAAATGACCTCACCTAACCCCTCCAAGGAGGGGAACGTAGGGTGATTGAGATTTGTGAGATTGATTTAGAACAATAAAAAAATAAGAATACAAAACAATCATGCTGGCGCGGGTTTGTAACCCGTGCCTTTTTCTTTTTACACTATCACAAAAGTTCAACTCTGTTTTATATTGGCACAGGTT
>CAIQOG010000608.1 GCA_903873355.1 uncultured Bacteroidales bacterium | reverse complement strand
GAATATCTGGGAGATTTAAATCGCCACTATTTTTTGATTTTGAAGAAATTCAACATATAATCCCATTGTTTACTATACATTTCAGGTTCGCCTTTGTGCCCTGCTTCTTTTAAAATATAGAGAGTTTTGGGAGTATTAATCACATTGTAGGCCGAATAGATAGAAGTTGGAGGACAGGTTACATCATTGTATCCCCACGTATAGAATCCGGGAACGGTAATAAAGCGTGCAAAATTGACCACATCGTAATAACGGGAAGTCTCAACTTTTTCTTTGCTATTAAAGTCTTTGTTATTAAGTAAATGAGGCCATCCACCTGCTCTACCGCTGGCGTAACCATTCAGGTCGCAAAGAGCTGGATAAAAACACGATAGTGCTTTCACACGTTTATCAAGTGCTGCGGTAATGATAGACAAAGCACCACCCTGACTTCCGCCATACACCATAA
This sequence comes from uncultured Bacteroidales bacterium, assembly GCA_903873355.1. The sequence continues at coordinate 1,472 of CAIQOG010000608.1, read as the reverse complement.
GGTTTGTTCCATCAAATTCGGGGAGTGAACATATAAAATCGTTTGCACGGATGCACCCAAGATAAACATGTTTATAGTAATAATTGTCGCGATTATCCATATTGAACGAAGGGTAATTATCGAGTGCACCCCAACGTAAATTTTCGTACACCATCGCATCGAGATTGATAGGAATTCCGTGAATACCGATTTGGAAGGTAATTATACCTTGTTCCGCCAATTTCACATCACCGTTGTAAGGACGTACCCCTGCACCGGGTACTTGTAGCGCAGCTGGATATTTTCCGGGAACTTTTGGCACACATAAAACACCATAAAGGCGCATTCCTGTTTTCCAGTTTTGAAGATTGACCTGATATACATTCACCTTATCGTTACAGCGATTGGGCATCAGTTCCATTTTCGCATCCATCGGCACTTTAGAATTGACATCAATAGCTTTTTGCCAAAATGCTAAAAAGTCGTCAGGCATAGTGGTAGTGGGTTGAATTTTTTCCGGTTCGAAAGCTGCAGTAGCCAATCCTTCGTATTTTTTCCCTTCCAAATCTACCGTTGCTTTACACCGTAAAAAACCCGGAACAGTCATTGTACCGCCAACAATTTCGGCATTAGTATCTTTAAATAGCAAGTCTTTTTTTAATGTTGGTGTCATTTTTTCGGGTCCTATTTCATATTGAACTTTTACTCCGTTCAATGCCTTGCCGTCTTGTTCAACGGAAATTTTAAATTTTACCTTTTCGTTGAGTTTATATACCCAATCGGTATGATCGGTAGTTACTTTTACAACCGGTTCGGCGGCATTTATCGTCAGATAAATACTGCATAAAATAATTACAATGAATAATTTTTGAAATGACTTCATGATATTGATTTTTTTATTTTACAATTTTGATGGTTCCAAGTGAATAAGCACCATTGTATTTTCTGTCTTTAATATACAAGCGCATTGGCCAGGAATAACCGGTTGGGTCTTTTACTATCAAATCAAGACCATATACACCGGAGGCAATATTATCAGGTAAAACAATATTATCCTCAACAGTGATAGGTTTATCAATTTTCGACAAATAACTGTAGGTTGGTAACACAGTCTTTATATTCAAGGTGGAATTTGATTCAAAAATAGTGTTGTTTGTTGTTACATCATATAATCTGAAAACTACATTCCAGATTTTATACGTTGGTGCAACACCTGTATTGGACCAAACAGTTTTGAGAATATTTGTTTTTCCAATTACTAAGCTATCAGCACAGTCGAACGAACACAACACATAATGATAACCTGCCACCTTTGCACATTGATACATGGCTGTTTTGGCAGTGGTGGATAAAGTATTCCAATCGCCAATATTCCCATTAGAAATGGCCGAAGCATGATAATCGAGCACTTGCCCCGGACAATCGGTATTTGTTACACCTGTACCACCATATCCTTCAATTACTACAGGTGCAGTTTTCCATCTATCAACGGT
>CAIQOG010000607.1 GCA_903873355.1 uncultured Bacteroidales bacterium | reverse complement strand
CAGGTAAACTTCAACCCAATAATGAATTTTGATTCAACTGCTAGGGTGAAAAATCTTATAGAAATTAATAGAATTGAGTTGAAAATTGCTGAACCAACAAACATCTTAAAACGAAACGCTGAAGATGGTTTTTTCTCTCAAATTGCAAAACTTGCTAATAGCAGCAATGCTACAAAAAGTATTGCAATAACATTATCTGCCAACGAACAACAAAAAGAAAAATTAGACAAAAAAAGTGTCATAGAAACATTAGCTGGGTTTTTACCAATACATAAATTATCAAGAGAGCAAGGAAACACAAAAGACAAATTAATTGTTGTTGGAAAAACTCAAAATGAATATGGTACAATTATCGAAGAAACAATTAATATAGTTCTAAATCGATTTGAAGATAAGTTTAATCTCGAGAAACTTAGAATAGCACCTCATTTGCAAATAGTTGAGAGGAAAGAAGGATTGACATTAATTGCTGTTCGAAGATTCAGTGCTATTAAAAAATTAATTTGAGTTAGCTAACATGTAAAATATATTGATAAATCTCAAAGCGGATAAGATATTGTAAATAAGCAAAAAACCAAAGGAGTAATGTAATATCGTTTTAATTATATGTGGAACCTCAACACCTCCTAATAAAATAATTAAAATCGAAACCGATATTAGATATAATGAACTATAAACAGCTCTCTTGCTATATTTGATCAAATCATTAAACCGATTAAATTCTTTAACAAAACTAATAGCTTTATTATTCAATTGTAATAAAAGTGCTAGTATGGTTAATAAAAATCCAAATAATGCAGATTCAATTGTAATAATTAAAATAACTATATTCTCACATAGAAGTTTGTGAAATACTGAATTAGAAAAACTTAATTTAGATAACCAAAAGAATGTAATCATAGTGATAATTACCGAAATGATAAATACATAACTTGATTCAATGTTTTTTGCTTTCATCTTTGAATTTTATTTTTTGCAAATATATTAATTTATTCTAGTTTAACTGTAATTCGGGATATATTATTTAATCTTTGTAATCTGACATATTCACTTGCTGCCGCGCGATTTCATCGCGTGGTGGGAATAGAAATAACCGGATGTGGTTTGCCACACGAAAGGATTCGTGCGGCAGCAATGGGTTGATTTTTAATACAAGAAGTTAATAACAATTTACTGTAAGATAATTATGAAAGAGCTTTTACCTTTTGATCTGAAAGAAAACTTTTATATTCGGGTATATTTTAATATCGAGAAAGGATTTGAGATTGCAGGAATTAAAAGAGCATATCTTGACTTTAACAGGACATTAGTAATAAAAGATAAAGATCGAAATAAAAGAAACATACTAAGAAATGACGCTGAACTTTACATTAAAAGCGAGTTACTCAGGATTATATCATTAGAAATTGAAAATCAGAAATTGTTTGATCAAATACACAGGGAACTCTGCATGAGTTTAATAAATAAATGGAATGAATTAAGTATCGGTCAAGCTCAAAAATGGATAAACATGACGCTTAAATACTGGTTGCTTTTTGGAGAAAAACGAATTCAAAACATTGAAAAGAATGCAATATTTTTTCACATACCAATAGATAGTTTTATTCAAAAGGAAATGTTTAATGAAAAATATCCAAATCCATGGAGTAGAATTGAGAATTACGATGAATATTTGCAATATCAATTAACGCATCGAGAAAGAGAAGAAAAATACCCACCAATTATATGTGAATTTCACATTTTTAATCAAACTCGTAAAACAAAAAATTAAATGGAGAAATATTCAGCACATATCAACAGCATTGTTCAAAATTCTGAACAAGGATATGAAATAAAAATAACTATTTACAATGAAGGGGAGTTTGAATTATTGTTTGATAAAACCAGAGATAAACAATTTAATTTAAATGCTAAAACATATATTTTACATATCAACGGAAATACAATGTCATTTCCCAGTGGTGATGAAATAAATGAAATAATGGATGTTTATCATGAATATGAATTCTCAAATAATCTAAATCCTACACTTAGGAGACAATGGAAAACTGGAAACCTGGTAGATGAGATTGCATATAGGCTAATCAGTTCAGGTATACTATGTAAGATATCAGAGGATGATATTAATAATGATGATTAATACCTCAGTTGACCGTAGTCTGTGTTCGGCTAAGCTTCTTCGTATGGCTGTGGCTAGAAGGAAAATGCTAGAACATCTTTAAAACAAGAGATAATTCAAAAAAATATGGCAAAAGACATTCATGCAAAACCCTTTGATGAGGGTACAAAGGTAAAGTTAGAGTTGTTTAAGTTGTATTTCAGAGAGTGGTTGCCGGTATTTACAAAAAACAAGTCAGAACGTATTGAAATATACGATTTCTTTGCCGGCGAGGGTACCGACTCTGAAGGAAGTTATGGAAGTCCATTGATTATTTTGGATGAGTTAAAAGCATATTGCAGTGACTTTAAATATAACCCGACTAAAGTTGTCGTGAATTTCAATGATTATTCTACTATAAAATCATCTCTTCTGGATGTAAATGTAAATTTAAAACTTCATGAATGCTCTGCTGAATGTAATTTTGGATTTTCAAAAACACCTGAAAGTAAATTAAACTGCCCTTTTGAAACACATAACTATAATCGGGATTTTCAAAACTTCTTTGCTGCAGAATATGATCGATTCAATAAAACAACTCATACACCACGTTTTATTTTAATTGACCAATATGGAATTAAACATGTTACCACAGAGGTGTTTAATCAATTGACAAGCTTACAAAAAACTGATTTTCTGTTTTTTATTTCCTCCAACCATATAAGACGATTCAAAGAACATCCGGGCTTTAAGGCATATATTGATAATGCGAAGCTGGATTTTTCGGAAAGCAGACCTGCTGAATGTCATCGTGTAATATACAATTACTATAAATCATTATTAAATGGGAAAAAGTATTTTTTAGGTCAGTTTTCCATAAAAAAAATAATAATATTCATGGTGTTATTTTTGGTTCAAATCATCCTTTGGGATTGGAAAAATTCCTTAAAGCCGCATGGGATATTGACCCACATACAGGAGAAACCAATTACGATATTGATGAAGACCATATCCGAACCGGACAATTGTCAATGGATTTGTTCGAAACCGGGGCTCCGGACAAAATAAAGAAACTGGCAGCATTTGAAGAAGATTTAATTAATTTCTTAAAACCTGCAAAAACTAACCAAAGTATTTATATTTTTGCACTCGAAAAAGGAGTTAGCATTTCAAAAACCAATGAAATTTTATCAGGGTTGGAAAAGGCTAACAAGCTATTATTCTCAGGAGATGACCGTCGTAAAGGTGCTTTTTATCTTGATTATAATCACGTCAAAAAAATAAATATCCAATCCAAATGAGAACGACCAAGATTGAATGGACCGATAAAACATGGAATCCGATAACCGGATGTACTAAGCTGTCGGCCGGTTGTGCTAACTGTTATGCCGAAGTTATGTCGCGTCGTTTACAAGCTATGAGGCAGGAGAAATATGCAAATGGTTTTAAACTGACTATGCACGAAGATGTTTTGGCAGAACCTAAACAATGGAAGAAACCCCATAATATTTTCGTTTGCTCCATGAGTGATTTGTTTCACAAAGATGTTCCTTTCACGTTTATCGATAAAGTGATGAAAACAATCAGCGAAACGCCACATCATAAATACCAGATACTGACCAAACGTGCCGACCGGATGAATGAGTATTTCAGTTCACATTCAATTCCACAAAATGCATGGTTAGGGGTTACAGTTGATGTTGCAACTTCAAAAGAACGTATTGATTATCTTCGTCATCTTCCTGCAAAAATCAAGTTTCTTTCATGCGAACCGTTGTTGGAAGATTTGGGCGAAATGAATCTGTCGGGCATTGATTGGGTGATAGTAGGCGGCGAAAGTGGAACCCGTGCCCGTCCGATGAAAGAAGAATGGGCAGTATCTATTATGCAACAGACAGAAGAACAGGAAGCCGCTTTCTTCTTTAAACAATGGGGTGCCTGGGGCAGCGATGGCATTAAACGAAGTAAAAAAACCAATGGCAAAATGATAATGGGTAAGATTTATCAGAAAATGCCAAAGGCAGTGTAAACGTTCAAAAGGAAGCATCCGCTTCCTTTTCGTATTAAATAACAATTCTTATCTTTGCACGAACAAAAAAGGTTATGGAAGGCAAACCGGGAGAATATTATACGGCAAACCCCTATGTGTATGCACATATTAAAGATGCACGTAAAGACCTCCTGACAAATCCCACCTGTGCCGAACATATATTGTGGGAGTATCTCAGAAATAAAAAGACAGGATATAAAATAAGACGTCAACATGTGATTGACAAGTATGTGGTTGATTTTGTGTGTTTGTCGAAATATCTTGTGATTGAAATAGACGGTGGAATTCATTTACAGCAAAAAGAGCAAGACGAGTTACGAACACAGGATTTAAATTGTTTGGGATATAAGGTCATCCGATTTACTAACGAAGAGGTTTATGACAATGCCGGGTTGGTAGCGTTGAAAATTAAAGAGGAATTGGATAAGATTGTCGAGACCTCCCCTAACCCCTCCAGGGAGGGGGATGTCGGGTGATTCAGATTTGTGCAATTGATTAAGAACAAAAAAAATAAATATATAAAACAAACATATTTAACGAGTAAAACTTCCTAAACCAGAACTCTCCCTCCTTGGAGGGAGTTGGAGGGAGGTCAAAAAACAGATAAATTTTTTCAACATACTAAAATAGCATTTTAGCTTTTATTCAACTCTCCAAAACGTAGGAAATTTTATAGAGCACGAATAAAATAAGTTAGCGAAATGCTCATGCCAAACGGCGTGGGCTTAACTTATTTTCGTGCGGGTCTCCTACGACCTTGGAGAGTAGTAAGGTGGGTTCCACGCTTTTTGCGTATTATAACTCACCGTATAAAGGCTTGAATTAAAAAATTCAAGATTCCTATGAGCCTTTATGAAAAACTGCAACAAACACGGAGCGAAGAAGATGTAAAAGATGCGTATATCAAAGCGCTCGGTCTGAAAGGCTACTCCAAAAACCTGATTGATATTCAGACCAAAGAAATCTGGTTCGAAGCAAAGGACGGATTCAAAAACTCCACTTACGCCATGTTCACGCAACTGATGCATTATGTGCAGGAAGCGTTAAACAAGGGCGACTATATTCCGCCTTTCCTCTGCGTGATTGATACCCAAAAGGCAGCCATTATGAAAAGCGAGGATGTGATTCCTTTCCTCGCCAAAAAGACGATTAAATGGGGAAAATCCGCCAGCAGTTACACACAGGAAGCACTCGAAGCCATTTCGGCGCATATCGGCACACACTTTGTTTCGTTCCGCATCGAAACGCACGAGGATGAATTTATTTCCACCATTAAAAGTGCCATTAAAAACGGTGATATTATCCGCACCCAGATTACACCCGATAACCTGAAACAGGTGTTTGATAAATGGGTGAAAATGGTGGGACAGGAAATTAAAGGCGTTGCGCCCGAAGATTATGCCTTGTTGTTTTTTGCCGATATTATGCACGACGGACAAGCTTCAACCCACGATGGATTGTCGGCTGAACTGATGTTTAAAAATACCGCTCCCGTGTTCTGCCTGTACGGCAAAAACTATGAACTGGGCAACCGTGAAGGCTACCGGCAGTTTTGGCAAATCTATCACCGTCCACCTGAACTCGAATACCGCAATTACCTGCTCGAACGCCGCGACAGTTTGATTCCGCTCGACGAACGAAGTTTCAAAGGTGCGTACTACACGCCGCTGGCTGTGGTGGATAAAGCCTACGATAAACTCACCGAAACACTGGGAAAAAACTGGCAACGCGAATACATTGTGTGGGATATGTGTTGCGGGGTGGGTAACCTGGAAGTAAAACATAGCAATCCCCGCAATATCTATATGAGTACGCTCGATCAGGCTGATGTGGACGTGATGCGCGCCACCAAAACCTGCGTGGCAGCACAACGCTTTCAGTACGATTACCTGAATGATGATATTACGGACTCTGGACAGATTGATTACTCGCTTACCAACAAAATTCCAGAAAGCCTACGCAAAGCCATTGCTGATGGAAAAAAGATATTGGTGTTGATTAATCCGCCGTATGCGGAGGCGGCTAACCGGGAAAATACATCACTTGGCATTGATGCTAAGACAAAATCAGGAGTGGCAAAAACCAAATTCGCTGAAACTGCAATGTCAGATTGGGGTAAAGCAAGTAATGAATTGTTTATTCAATTTATAGCACGAATTGCACTGGAAATTCCAAAAGCGACTATTGCAATGTTTAGCACAATGAAATACGTGAATGCTCCAAATTTTGAAAAATTCAGAGAATCATGGAGTGCAAAATACATAGGTGGATTTGTTGTACATAATCAAGCGTTTGATGGTTTGAGTGGAAAATTCCCAATTGGATTCTTAGTTTGGGAAACAAATCAAAATGCACTCAAAAAAACTTCTTTTATGGAAGTGTCAGTTGATGTTTTAGATAAAAGTGTAAAACCAATAGGAGAAAAGACATTTTACAATTTACCGAATGACTCTTTTTTAAATGTATGGTTAAACCGACCAAAGTCAAATCAAACTTTGGTAATTCCGTTAAAAAATGGAGTTTCACCGGCAACATCTAAACCGAGTGTAAAAACATGGTCAAATGGAGCTATCGGGTACATGCGTTGTTCTGTAAATGACTTGCAACATGCCGAACAATCAACAGCATTATTTTCATCAAGTTTTAGCGATGGTCATGGATTCTATGTAACACCAGATAATCTTTGGCAATCCGCAATTATATTTTCAGTTCGTCGATTGGTTATACCTAATTGGCTTAATGACCGTGACCAGTTTCTGCAACCAACAGGAGAACTAACCGAAGAATTTAAAAGCGATTGTTTAATATGGATGTTATTCAATAGAAGTCAAAGGTCAGCCGGAGCTGATGACTTGGAGTGGAACGACAAAAAATGGAGCATTGTCAATCATTTTATACCGTACACCGAAGAAGAAGTTGGTGCGCCCGATAGGTTTGAATCGGATTTTATGGTTCAGTATATAAATAATCTTCCGCCAATTGGTGACGCTTCAAGTCGCACTCCCAATAATGAAGAGGTGTTTTCATCCGAAGCAAAACAAGTATTAGCAGAAGGCAGAAAACTCTGGCAGGCTTACTTTGCACACACCGATGTGCGCTCTGTTCGTGATGAACTAAAACTCAACCGCCCCGATACAGGCTGGTATCAAATCCGAAAAGCACTTCAGGCACGTAATGCCAGCGGCGATTTTCCACTTGTAAACTTCAAACCATTCGAAACGGCCTACAAAGCTCTCACCGAAAAACTCCAACCGATGGTGTATGAGTTGGGATTTTTGAAAAACTAATTTTCTATAGCTGTTAGTTGTTGAATTAAAAAAACGAGCTGATTCTTTTCGAATCGGCTCGTTTTCGGTATATCAGATTTGTAATATTAAATTTTCTTTACCCGCACGGCATTCATTTCTACCTCCTTCCAACGAGAGGTTATATGGATAAGCGTTTGTAACGATAAAAGCCCCGAAGTATAAAACAGCTGTTTACATTGTTGTAAATAAAATAAATTTTAATTAAATTTGCAACCAATAAATTATAATAATCAGCTGTAATGAAACGACTCTTATTCTTTTTGTGTGTAAGTACTTTGCTGTTGGGATGTAATCCGGATGGTCCGTTAAATGATACTCAGATAATGTACCAGTATGTAAACGACTGGATTTACAAGAACATGAACCAGTATTACTACTGGAATACCACTTTGCCGGCTTCAATAACCACCCACGATAATCCGGCCGACTATTTCAAAACCCTAAAATATAAAGATGACCGGTTTTCAGCCATATTCGAAAGTTATCAGGATATCCTGAACCAGCTTTACGGGGTAAGTGCTTCGGAAATTGGATTTGAATTTCAGCTATATAAGGAAAGTGTATACAATAATAATGTACTTGGTATTGTAACATATACCAAAAGAGGGACTCCTGCAGCAGCGATGGGTATTAAACGCGGTGATATTTTCCGCAGAATTAATGGTCAGCAAATTACTACGAGCAATTACATTACGGTAGTTAATTACTTGTTTGATAATACAGCAAGTTCAAGCATCACCTTCTCTACATACCTGAATGGAATTTTTACCGACAAAACTGCCGTGACTGTTAATAAAGCCGCAAATTATCAGGAAGATCCGGTCTATATGGATACGGTTTATACCATTCAGAATAAAAAGGTAGGCTATTTGGTATACAACTTTTTCACTAACGATCCGGGCGACAAAACGTTGAAATATGATTTGGAACTGAATACTGCCATAGGGCAGTTTAAACAGGAGAATATCTCGGAACTGATTGTTGATTTACGCTACAATCACGGTGGTATAATAACATCGGCAGTCCATCTGGCAAGTATGCTTGTTCCAAATCTTACCACTACCAAAGTATTTTCATATACCGAATATAATCAGAATTATACAAATTATTTCAACAGCGATGCATTTAAAAGTAAGTACAGCGATAATCCATTTGTAACTAATTTTGCTACCACCATTGATGTTACAACGCCTTCCACAGCTTCATACCCGGTACAAAATGTAGGAAATAACCTGCAGCGGATTTTTTTCCTGACAGGTAAAGGCACTGCATCGGCAAGCGAAATGGTAATCAACGGTCTGAAGCCATTTCTTCCATGTGTGCTTATCGGCGATACTACTGTGGGTAAAAACGTGGGTTCCACACTTGTGTACGATGACCAAAACACAAAAAACCAATGGGCGTTTATGCCAATCATTTTGAAGTATTTCAACAAAGATCATCAAAGCGATTTTACCAAAGGATTTGTGCCGGATTATAGGACTGAGGATGATTATTCCTATCTGTTAGGCGACACCCGTGAAGGATTATTGAGTAAAGCCATCAGCCGGATATCCGGATTATCGGCCAGTCCTGCTAAGTCAGCTCCTGAAAAGCGGATATTACTCAGGACATCTATAGCTTTCAAACCAATACATGACTTGCTAATTATAAAAAATAAGTCGGTAGATAGTTATTTCTATCAAAACAGAAAGCCGTAATTTTATTACATAGCATATGATGATAAGCCTATAACTTCCATCTATAGGGTTTTCAGGTATTATAAAGTAAGTTTTCCGAAAAATATTTATCTTTGCATTCCCAACACAAAATGCGGCAATAGCTCAGTTGGTAGAGCGTTGGCTTCCCAAGCCGAAGGTCGCGGGTTCGAGTCCCGTTTGCCGCTCAAAAAAAAGACAACATTTCTGTTGTCTTTTTTGGTTTTTATGCTTGTTAATCTTAAAAAGTTTTATTATTTTTGGACTTTTAATTTTAACTGCGTTATTGGTTTATGTGGAAGGACTTCTTTTATTTTTCTAAAGGTCAACGTGTTGGTATAATTGTTCTGTTGGTTTTAATTCTGTTGGCTATCGGAGTAAATTACCTGATGCCATTATTTTTCCCAATACAACAGCAAGATGGGCGAAAATTCCTGAGTGAGGTAGAACAATTCAAAAAGTCTTTGGTCTCGCGTGATAGTTTACGACAGCTTGAATGGCAAAAACAAAGTGAAGAACATCAGCGCGAGTTTGAAGAAAAATATCACAGTCTTGCTCAGAACAAACCGGTAAAACAAAACGACAGGTACATACTTTTCAGTTTTGACCCCAATGTGCTTGATTCTGCAGGATTTGTCAGCTTAGGGTTGAAACCGATTATTGCTTCCAACATTCTCAAATATCGAAAAGCCGGTGGAAGATATAAAACCAAAGAAGATTTTGGGAAAGTATATGGAATTAAACCTGAAAAGTTCAAAGAACTTGAATCGTATATTGCCATTGCCGAAGTCAAACCAATACTGTCTGACAAACCCATAAAACGAACCGATATTGTTGTAGAGTTGAACTCTGCAGATACCACGCTGCTAATGCAGGTAAAAGGCATTGGGCGGGGTTATGCCAAAGGAATTGTTCATTTCCGCAATCAAACGGGTGGTTTTGTGTCTGTCGACCAGTTGAGCGAGGTCTGGGGCATGAAACCGGATAACCTGGAACGAATTCGACCATTTTGCAAGGTAAATACTGAGCTGGTGAAGAAAATCAATGTGAATTTCGCCTCTGCCGAACGCTTCAAAAGTCATCCGTACTTTAATTTCTATCAGGCAAAAGCATTATACGAACTTCGCCGGAAGAAAGGCAAACTGAAAGATATCAGCGAGTTGAAAGAATTGTCTGAATTTAATGAAGAAACAATACAAAAAATTAAACCTTACCTGAGTTTTGACTAAATAAAACCTAAAATTATCCAATACATAGGAATTTAAACTTAATCGGCATTATATTTGTTGTTTTATTGGATACAAATACTTTATTTTTAAATACTTAACTTTAATAATTTGCCTTATGAAAACGATAACCAAACTATTTCTGTTTTCAGCAATTTTACCGCTTTTTGTGGCTTGCGATATGCACGAAGATATTGATTACTCGGAATCTCAGGTTGATATTGCAACAGTTCAGAACCCGTATAAGGAAACGAATTTCTTTTTCCGCCTCGACAATAAAAAGCTAATGTATGTGCAGGATTGCAATTTTGAGGGTTATATACCAAAAGATGGACAGCGTATAGTTGCTGATTACACCTTGCTTTCCGACAAAAGTTCTACTCATCTTTACGATTACGATGTAAAACTAAATGATGTGTACACTGTTTTGACAAAAGGAATTTTTAATGTAACCAAAGCTACTCAGGATAGTATAGGAAATGATTCGATTAAAATTGACCAAATGTGGATTGGAAGTGATTATTTAAATGTTGAGTTTAATTATCCCGGTTACAATAAAACGCATTATATTAATCTGGTAAACGACACTTCGAAAGTGTTTACAGATGGGAAAATTCATTTGTATTTCCGTCACAATTCAAATGCCGATGCTCCTGTGAATCTCCTGAATGGAATAGCTTCATTTAGTCTGAAATCTTTGCAAGCAGGAACAACTTCTACGAGTCTCAACCTGGTAATTCATGTGAATGTGCCTTATCAGGCTGCCGAAAAAACGTATGATCTTACGTATGATTTTACTTCAACAGTTCTTTTAGCACCGGCAAAATTTATGAAATTAGTGCCACATGCTTATTACTGATAAAGTATTATAATTTGATGTAAATCTTTTTTCGGTCAAGGAAATATCCTACCGACCAGCACATTAGCATCCACCAAACCGAAAACAGAAACGCCCCGAAATAATCGCCGGCATGTATGAAAATATGACTGTATAGCCATCGGAAAAGCGATTCATTGCCAATGGGTATCAGGAGCATAACTGTAACTCCCAATTCACTCAGCAGATAAATAAGTAACGGATTTTTTCCTGTTACAAGGAAAAAATGAGTACCCTTTTTTAGTCCGAGAATATCGACCAAATAAACAATCCCCGCAATCAACATACAATCCAGACCAACTGTCAGCAGAGCATACGAACTGGTCCAGAGTTTTTTGTTGATCGGGAAAAACTCATTCCAGAAACATCCAACAAGCACCAATGCCACACCAACTGCAACCAGTTTGAGAATCCCTTTGCTGTTTTTACCATTTTTTTGCAGAAATACCCCGGCAATATATCCCGCAATCACATTGAACAAAGCCGGCAAGGTGCTTAATATCCCTTCCGGATCGAATGGAAAACCTTCGCCTCTATATAAATGATTTGCTCCCAATAACCATGTGTCCAGACGTAAAACAGCATTTCCTGTTTTACTCAACTCAGCTCCCGGTGTACCAGAAGTGAGAAGTAGTGTCCAATAGATAAAAAGACAAGACAGACCTATCCAGATAGAACTTCGTTGACCAAAATAATATACAATAAGTGCTGTAATGCCATAGCAGAGCGCAATTCGTTGCAGCACACCCATGATGCGGGTTTGAGAAAGGGGTGACAAAATCAAATGCGACTGTGCATCAAGTTTGAAAAACGGAAACCAGTACATCAGGTAGCCAATCAGGAAAATCAGCACGGTGCGTTTGAAAATTTTCAGCAAAACTTCCGACTGTTTCATGGTTTCCCAACGATTTGCAGTGAAACTGAGTGCATTTCCAACCGCAAAAAGAAAAGACGGAAAAACTAAATCGGTAGGAGTGAAGCCGTTCCAGTCGGCATGCAACAACGGCCAGTAAGTAGTGCTTCCATTCCCTGTTGTATTCACGACAATCATAAAACAAACAGTCAGACCCCGAAATACATCGAGCGATGTAAAGCGCTGTGAATCATTAGTAAGTGCCATAGGTTTAAGATTTAAACAGTAAGATTTAAGCTGTAAAAATACAATTTATTTTGTAATGCAATGGTGCTGAATTAAAAAAATAAACCGCATTGATTTCTCAATACGGTTTATACTATAAAAGTCTTTTGTCTTTGCTCTTTGTTCTTGTATCTGACTAATATGCCGACTCAAATTGTTGCAGGAATCGCACATCGTTTTCGGAGAACATGCGGAGGTCTTTCACCTGATATTTCAGGTTGGTAATGCGTTCCACACCCATTCCGAAGGCGTACCCGGAATATATTTTTGAATCAATACCGCAGTTTTCAAGCACATTCGGGTCAACCATACCACAACCCAGGATTTCAACCCAACCGGTGTGTTTGCAAAAGGGACAACCTTTACCACCACAGATATTGCACGAAATATCCATTTCGGCACTTGGTTCGGTGAATGGGAAATACGATGGACGCAAGCGGATATCGGTGTTTTCTCCGAACATTTCTTTGGCAAAATACATCAACGCCTGTTTCAGATCGGCGAACGAAACATCTTTATCGATATAAAGTCCTTCCACCTGATGAAAAAAGCAGTGAGCACGGTACGAAATGGCTTCGTTGCGGTATACACGACCCGGGAAAAGCATACGGATAGGCGGTTTTTGTTTGGCCATCACGCGCGATTGCACCGACGAAGTGTGGGTACGAAGCAGTACATCCGGATTTTGCTCGATAAAGAAGGTGTCCTGCATATCGCGTGCCGGATGTTCCGGTGGAAAGTTCAGCGCACCAAACACATGCCAGTCGTCTTCAATTTCCGGACCTTCGGCAATGGTAAAGCCAATGCGTGAGAAGATATCGATAATTTCATTTTTCACCAACGACAAAGGGTGACGGGTGCCAAGTTTCAGTGGGTCGGCACTGCGTGTCAGATCATTTTTGGCTTCAGTTTGTTGTGAGTTTTCAAATGACTCTTTAATCTCGGTAATTTTATCCTGAGCCTTGTTTTTCAGGTCATTAAGAAGCTGACCAACTTCGCGTTTTTCCTCATTAGCCACATTACGGAAATCGTTAAACAGTTCCGATATCTGACCTTTTTTACTGAGATATTTAATACGAAGTGCTTCCAGTTCATCGATATTCGAGGCAGCAAGCTGGTTTACTTCTTCCAGCAGTTGATTAATTTTATGCTTCATTCTTAAAATATATACGAGTCGTGTATAAAACAGGGTTGATTGACAGTAAATTATACTTGTTAGTGGCTAATTTCCCTTTATTCATTTATCGTGCAAAAGTAAGCATTTTTCTGCAAAATTAAGTTGGCACTAAAAAAAAAGACCTTTATGTGCCAATATGTCTTAATATTGTCCTATTTTTGTGATACGCAAAAAAATATTTATGACAGTAGAAAATATTCTCGGTTTCCTGAAAGAACTGAAAGTAAACAACAACCGTGAATGGTTTGCCGAAAATAAGAAATGGTATGATCAGGTAAAAGCCGAATTTGAACAAATCAGCAAACATTTAATCCTTGAGATTTCCAAATTCGACGATGATATTAAGCATGTTGATGCTAAAGATTGTATTTTCCGTATCTATCGTGATACGCGTTTCTCACACGACAAAACTCCCTATAAAACCCACTTTGGTGTTTTTGTAGCTTCAGCCGGTGGACGTAAAAGTCAGCGTGGCGGTTATTACATTCATCTCGACCCGGATGGTTGCTTCGTTGGTGTTGGAGTTTGGGGACCCGACCCGAATCTGCTTAAAGTGCTTCGACAGAGTGTTTTTGATAATATCGACGAACTGAACGAAATTCGCTTCAGTCCGGAGTTCGCCCAATATTACAAAGAATTTTTTCAGGAGGATAAACTAAAAACTGTACCTCAGGGTTTCCCGAAAGACTTCCCGGATGCAGAACTGCTTAAACTGAAGCATTATCTGGTTGATTATCGCTTTACCGATGAGCAGGTCAAATCTCCCGATTTTTTGAATGAAATGGTCAAGATATTGAAATGTGGATACCCACTGAACCGTTTCCTGAATTACACTGTTGATGAAATTAGCTAATGTATTATGTCCAATTGTAAATCGTTAAATTGTAAATAAAAAGATGATTTTAGATGCTTTAAAAAATGCGGCTTTGTATAAGTCCGTTCATCCACGCTTTAAAAAGGCGTTTGATTTTTTGCTAAACACTGATTTAGTTGCCTTGCCATTGGGAAAACTGGAGTTAGAAGGCTCTGATTTGTTTGTAAATGTGGTGGAAATTGAAGGAAAATCAGCCGATGAAGCCAAAATGGAAACACACAAAAATTATATTGATATTCAAGTGCCTATAACTGCTTCCGAAACGATGGGATGGATTGCAGTGAATCAACTGAAACAAACTACACAGGAATACAATCCTGAAAAAGATGTGGCATTCTTTGCCGATAAAGCGACGAACTTTCTACTTGTTCAGCAGGGTGAATTTGCAGTGTTTTTTCCTGAAGATGCACACCAGCCGGGCATAGCAGATGGCACACACAAGAAAGTAATTGTAAAAGTTTTGGTTTAACAGCTTTTACTGTCGGATATAAATATACTGAGATTTAATAAACAAACCCACGATGAAAGAACTTGCCATATTAAAATCCGACCCATGGTTAGCTCCTTATGCAGGAGCAATAAACGGTCGTTTCGAGTATTTCGAAAGTATAGAGAAAAAGCTTTTACCCGAAGGTCAGACACTTTCCTCGTTTGCCACCGGTTATTTGTATTTTGGGTTACATCATTTGCCCGATGGCTGGATTTTCAGGGAATGGGCGCCAAATGCAACCGCCATTTTTCTGATTGGCGACTTCAACAACTGGCAGCGTCATCCCGATTATCAACTCAAGAAAATGCAAAACGGAGTTTGGGAAATACGCCTGCCCGATTATGCCATGGCACATTCGCAGCATTACAAGTTGTTGATAGAGTGGGAAGGCGGCAGTGGAGAACGTATACCGGCATGGGCTCGACGCGTTGTACAGGATCATGCTACAAAAATTTTCAGTGCGCAGGTTTGGAATCCTATTCAGGAATACAAATTCAAACATTCCAAATTCAAACCAACCACAAATCCACTTCTTATATACGAATGCCATATCGGCATGTCGAGTTCCGAAGAAAAAGTTTCTACCTACGAAGAATTCCGCATTTCAGTTCTGCCACGAATTCACAAATCGGGATACAATTGCATTCAGATTATGGCCATCCAGGAACATCCGTATTACGGGTCGTTTGGGTATCACGTTTCCAGTTTTTTTGCAGCTTCTTCCCGTTTCGGGACACCCGAAGAGCTAAAACATCTGATTGACGATGCTCATGGAATGGGTATTTCTGTGATAATGGATGTTGTTCATTCTCATGCAGTTAAAAATGAAATTGAAGGACTTGGACGTTTTGATGGAACGCCTTACCAGTATTTCCACGGAGGTTCACGGCGTGAGCATCCGGCATGGGATTCACTTTGTTTTGATTATGCTAAACCGTCTGTACTTCACTTTCTGCTTTCCAACTGCAAATTCTGGCTCGAAGAATATAAATTTGACGGCTATCGTTTCGATGGCGTAACTTCCATGTTGTACCGCAGTCACGGTCTGGGCGAGGATTTCAATGGTTACGAATCGTATTACAATATGAATCAGGATGGCGATGCTATTTGTTATCTGACGTTGGCCAACAAGTTGATTCACGAGGTAAACCCGAATGCAATTACGGTAGCTGAGGAAGTGAGCGGAATCCCCGGTCTTGCAACAAAAGTAGCTGACGGTGGAATCGGTTTCGATTACCGAATGGCTATGGGAATTCCTGATTTCTGGATTAAATATATCAAAGAAGTTAAGGATGAGGACTGGAAGGTGGGCCAAATCTACTGGGAATTGACTAATCGCCGTGCTGATGAAAAAACCATCAGTTATGCCGAAAGTCATGATCAGGCGCTGGTAGGTGATAAAACTATTATTTTCAGGCTGATTGACGCCGAAATGTACTGGCACATGCAGCGTGGCGATAGCACTTTAATGGTGGACAGAGGTGTGGCATTGCATAAAATGATTCGTCTGATTACTGCCACTACAATCAACGGTGGTTATCTGAACTTTATGGGTAATGAATTCGGTCATCCGGAGTGGATTGACTTTCCACGTCAAGGAAACGGATGGTCGCATAAATACGCCCGTCGTCAGTGGGAACTGGTTGATAATGAAAAGAATTTATACAATGCGTTGGGTGAATTCGATCATGCTATGATTCAACTTATTAATGCCGAACCTGAATTTAATAAACTTCCGATTTATCAGCTTTGGGATAATGAGGGTGATAAGGTATTGGCATATCAACGTGGCGATTTAGTGTTTGTATTTAATTTCAACGGGACAGAATCATTTACAGATTATGGCATTCTTGCCGAAAAGGGAAGTTATAAAATAATATTGAATACAGACGAAACTGTTTTTGGCGGTTTCAACCTGATTGACGAAAGTGTTGTTCATATCACAACTCCTGCACCAGCGGAATATGTGGGAAAAGAATGGCTGAAACTTTATATTCCGGCTCGTACCGCTTTTGTGCTGAAAAGGCAGTAATTAGAAATACATACAAAACGAGGGCTTCATAAATTTATGAAGCCCTCGTTTGTATATTAAGTCGTTATGAAACAGAATAGAAGTTACAACAACTGATTAACTTTTAAGCTCAAAAAAGCTGAAGTTTACATTACCATAATGCCGGTGGTCTACAAAATTAGGATGGTTTTGGAAGCTGTGTTTGGCCGAATGTTCCAATACAAAAAGTCCTTCCGGTTTCAGGAGTTTATGATTGAAAATCAAATCAGGAATTTCGGCCAGTTTTTCCAGTTCGTAAGGCGGATCGGCAAAAATCATATCGAACTGCGTATGACAGCCGGTGATATATTTAAAAACATCCGTCTTTAGGAGTGATAAATTGTCTATTTTTAGTTCATTGCTAACTTTTCGGATAAAATTGCAGTGTTTCTCATTCTGCTCAATAGCGATTACGTTGTTGCAATCGCGTGAAACAAACTCAATGCTGATACTGCCTGTTCCGGCAAATAAATCCAACACATCAATACCCTCAAAATCTATGCGGTTGTTCAGTAAATTGAACAGCCCTTCTTTGGCAAAATCGGTTGTTGGGCGTGCTGTAATATTGGTTGGAGCACTGATTCGTCTGCCTTTAAACCGGCCACTTATAATTCTCATAGTAAATTTGTTGTCAGATAGGTTTTAAGCAGTAGTTCAATATCCGGATTTTTAATCATATTCTGCAAATAAACCGGATGTTTTTGCTGATTCATTGACAGTTTATCGTATATATTCAGTACGAAGTAAAGGAAATCTTCAGGTGTTTTATACTCAAAACTATTAATCAACGCAATATTTCCATTTTTGATAACAACTGCATCAAATCGGGTTTTACCGGCACGGCAATACACGCAGTTTTCATTTCGGAGCGAAATATTTTCTGTGATAAACCTGCTTATATGATGCTCGATGGCTGATTTCGGGAAAAGTTGATTCACAACTTCGAGTACTGCACCCGGAATAGCAAAAACATTCACAATGCCGAATTCAGGAATTTTATTGTATAAAATACTGTCGGTTGGTTTGGGTTTGTGCTCAAAAAGAAGAAAGTCGGTGGCTTCTTCTATTTTGAAAATATCGACAGGGATAAAACTGTACTGATACGACTCCACAATAATTTCAACAATTTCGGTTTTGAAATCGGTTTCTTCCTTTAAAATTGCAAGTAAATCAGGTATTTCAAGTTTATAAACCTCCATATCAATTCTTTTGGAAGTAAATAAATGACCTGGCTTGTCGTAAACCGACAGCGATAAACCATCGGAATCAATCAGAAGGATTAAAATATTGGATTGAGCAGATTTTTTTTCTTTCACAGTTCTGAATTTCACTTTCTATGCAAAAATAGGAAAGAAAATTCAATCTTGCCAACAATTCGGCTTTTTAATAATAAAATGATTTTTTTATACTATAGTTTTTCTCTTTTTTGAACATCAACTTTGAACTTCTTGAATTTGTATCGTATCTTTGCACTTTCTTAAAAACTAAGACCCCCGGACTTTAGACATAAGACAGTAAATGAAATCAGCATTTTCCATACAATATCTCAAACTACTGCGTGAATATCCCGCACTTTTTTCGTATGCCGAGCGTACCGAAATAAGAAAAATGTTGAATGAAAGCAATGCTAATCAAAAGCTTATTATTGTTCAGTCGCAGAATGAATGGTTTGATAAGTTGAATATCACAGCCATTGTGTTGGGAGAAATTGGTCTTGGAAAAGCTGCAGTTCTGAGTGTTTTGTTTCGTGAATTGGTTGAAAATAAGGTTGTAACTGTTGCTGATATTGAGAAAAAATTCAATACACAGATTTCAGCAATTATCAACGGGATGTTACGGGTAAAAGAATTGTATGCCCGTAATGCTTCGCTTGAAACCGAGAATTTCAGGAAATTGTTTCTCACATTTGCCGAGGATATTCGGGTAATTCTTATCATTATTGCCGAGCATTTATACCTGATGCGTATTCTGGACACGTATCTTGAGGAAAAACGTCAGAGTATTGCCCGCGAGGCTTCGTTTTTGTACGCTCCGCTGGCTCACCGTATGGGCTTGTATGCTGTGAAAACCGAGTTGGAAGATTTGTCCCTAAAGCATACGAATCGGGAAATATATCGTGAGATAGCTCATAAGCTCAATGAAACCAAACGGTCGCGCGATAAATTCATTTCGGATTTTATCACTCCTCTCAAAGAAAAGCTGGGTGAACTTGGTTTTGAGTTTTCCATAAAAGGACGGACGAAGTCGATACACTCGATTTATAACAAGATAAAAAAACAAAACACTGCGTTCGAAAATATATACGACCTTTTTGCCATCCGCATCATTTTTGATGTACCTGTAGATAAGGAAAAGGCGGCTTGCTGGCAGGCCTATTCCATTGTGGCTGATATGTATCAACCCAATCCGAAGCGTTTGCGAGACTGGCTTTCCATACCTAAATCGAATGGTTATGAGAGTCTCCACACCACCGTGCTTGGTCCCGAAGGGAAATGGGTGGAAGTGCAGATTCGTACCGTGCGTATGGATGAGGTAGCCGAAAAAGGACTTGCTGCTCACTGGAAGTACAAAGGGATTAAGAGTGAATCAGGGATGGACGAGTGGTTGAAAAGCATTCGCGAGATTTTGGAGAATCCGGAGCTCAATGCCGTTGATTTTATGGATGAATTCAAACTCAACCTGTATGATAAAGAGGTGTTTGTATTTACGCCTAACGGCGATTTGCATAAACTTCCAAAAGGAGCAACTGTACTCGATTTTGCATTTTCAATTCACACCGGTTTGGGTTGCAAGTGTGTGGGAGCAAAGATTAATGGCAAAAATGTTCAGATAAAACACGAACTGAATAATGGAGATCAGGTTGAAATTCTGACTTCGCCCACACAAAAACCGAATCCTGCCTGGCTGAATGTGGTAACCACTTCAAAAGCGAAGAACAAAATTCGACAGGCACTGAAGGAAGTTGAGTTTAAGGATGCTGAAATGGGTCGTGAAACTCTGATTCGCCGATTCAAAAACTGGAAAATCGACCTGGATGACGGTAAGATTTCACGTTTGGCCAAGAAAAGAGGCTATAAAACCGTAAGCGATTTTTATCAGGAAATTGCGCACGAAAAGCTTGATATGCATGTGGTTCGTGATTTGTATGTTGACTTGGATAAACCTACTGTTTTAGAACAACCCGATATAAGAAGGGCTGATTCTTTCTCAAAAGAAATTCAACAAATTGATACTACGGGCAAAGATGATGTATTGGTTATTGGAGAGGATTTAAAGGGAGTGGATTTCAGGCTTGCTAAATGTTGTAATCCGATTTATGGTGACGATGTTTTTGGGTTTGTGTCGGTAGTTGGAGGAATCAAAATTCATAAAACCGATTGCTCCAATGCACCGCAAATGATTCAGCGTTTTGGATATCGCATTGTAAAAGCGCGCTGGTCGGGAAAATCGGTTGGTTCGCAATATCCAATCACGCTCAGAATTGTAGGCCACGACGATATTGGAATTGTGACTAATATCACTTCACTGATTTCGAAAGAGAAAAATATATCGTTGCGGTCGATTTCCATCGATTCCAATGCGGGACTTTTTCAGGGAAATCTGACAATTATGGTGAACGACACCAACGAGCTGGAAGGTATCATCAAGAAAATCAGGGTGGTAAAAGGAGTAAAGTCGATATCACGATCATAACAGATAATTGAATGTTTGTTCATTTACAATTTACCATTAAATGTAAATGAAACCAGCTAAAATTGTACATTGTAAATTGTTAAATTGTAAATAAAAAAAGATATGTTTTCAGGAATAATTGAAGAAGCTGCTCAAGTGGTGGGCTTGCAGAAAGACAAAGAAAATCTGCATATTACTGTTTCGTGTTCATTCACAAGCGAGTTAAAAATAGATCAGAGTGTGGCACACAATGGTGTTTGCCTCACGGTGGTTTCAAAAACTGCCGACACTTATACCGTTACAGCTATCAAAGAAACGCTCGACCGAACGAATCTTGGTTTATTGGTTGAGGGCAGTAAAGTGAATCTGGAGCGCAGTATGATGATGAATGGCCGACTCGATGGTCATATCGTTCAGGGACATGTGGATCAGACTGCCGTTTGTACCGAAGTGAAGGAAGCTGACGGAAGCTGGTATTTTACTTTCGAATATGCCTTCGATAAAGAAATGGCCAAAAGAGGCTATATGACTGTAGATAAAGGTTCTGTAACTGTGAATGGTGTGAGTCTGACAGTTTGTAACCCAACAAATAACTCATTTCAGGTAGCCATCATTCCTTATACCTACGAACATACCAATTTCCACCAGATTAAAGCCGGGACGGTTGTGAATCTGGAGTTTGATATCATTGGTAAGTATGTAAGCCGAATGATGTCGTTTTAGTTATTATTTCGACTTTTTGTGCTGCAAATCAAACTATAATCAATGAATTGTTGTTAGTAATTCGTTGATTATAGTTTTTTATATGGACAAGTTCCGAAAGCACAT
>CAIQOG010000606.1 GCA_903873355.1 uncultured Bacteroidales bacterium | reverse complement strand
TGCCTTTGTTTGTGTTTTCACAAACAAAGAAAACCGATATCAATGAGAATAAAATTAATTCTGTTAAGTTGGATTCGAGCCTCTACGTTCCGGCTGAATTTGATAATACGCTCGACTATTTGTTGCAGTCCTGGGTTGTTAAACAGGCCAATTTACCAAATTGTCTTTCCTCTAAGGATGTTGCATCGGTTACTGACTCGATTTACAAATTACGCTTATCAAGAATGCCATGTCTGATGGAAATGCCCTACAATACGACTGTTCGGTCATACATTGATTTATATACGACCAAAAAACGCAGGCAGGTGGAATATCTGATGGGTATGAGTAATTATTATTTTCCCTTGTTCGAACAGGAGTTGAGTGCAAATAATCTTCCGCTCGAATTGAAATATCTTCCCATAATTGAATCGGCATTGAATACCTCTATTGTTTCCCGAATGGGAGCAGCAGGGCTATGGCAGCTAATGATTAAAACCGGTAAAATGTATGGATTGGAAAT
Source organism: uncultured Bacteroidales bacterium (assembly GCA_903873355.1). The sequence goes on along the minus strand of CAIQOG010000606.1, from coordinate 5,012 downwards.
TAATAGTCTCGTGGATGAGCGCCTCTCGCCGGCAAAAGCAACCCATGCAGCTATACGTTTTCTGAAAGATTTATATTCAATTTATGGCGACTGGAATTTGGTAATTGCTTCGTACAATTGTGGGCCGGGCAATATAAGCAAAGCCATACGTCGTTCGGGTGGAAAACACGATTACTGGGCTATTTATCCCTATCTGCCCCGTGAAACCAGAGGATATGTGCCGGTTTTTATTGCGGCTAATTACTCCATGCATTATGCATCCGAACATAATTTGTGTGCAGCCACAGTAAATATGCCGGCGTTGACTGATACTGTTATGGTTCGCCGACGCATTCATTTAGAACAGATCTCATGGGTGCTGAATTTACCTATTGAAGAAATTCGATTGCTGAATGCGCAGTATCGGAAAGATATTATTCCGGGCGACATAAAACCATACGCGCTTTGTCTGCCATTGGATCAAGCCAATCTGTTCATTCAGAAACTGGACGAAATTGCAGCATACCGTGTCGATGAACTGATAAACAATCGCCGTAGTCAGATTGAAGTCCAACAGGCAACCGCTGATTCGGGTGCTGCAGGCAAGGTGGTTCACTATAAGGTGAAATCTGGCGACACGCTGTCATCCATAGCTGCCCGAAATGGCGTTTCGGTTAAGAAACTTAAACAGTGGAATCATATTTCGGGCAATAAAGTGAAAAAAGGGCAAGTGCTGAAGATAATTAAATAGTGAGTAGTTTATAGTCAATAGTTTGTAGTTAAATGTATTGCCAATCAACTAATTAACCAAACATACGAACCCAATGGAAAAGTTATATTATTCAATTTCGGAAGTGGCGAAAATGTTCAAAGTGAACCAGTCCAACCTGCGCTTTTGGGAAAAGGAATTTAAAGAACTCAAACCAAGGCGCAATGAAAAAGGAACACGCTTTTATACTCCTGAGGATATTCAGATTATAAAACAGATAATCTATCTGACTACTGATCAGAAACTGACACTGGATGGTGCGAAACGCCGTTTGGGGCAGAAAAAAGATGTTATAGCCAAACAACAGGAAATTGTTGAGCGGCTAAAAAAAGTCAGAACCGAACTGCTGGGTATTTCCAGAGCGTTATCGGTGGAGTAATTCAATTTCCAGTTTCCAATTATCAATTACGTAATCAATAAATGAACAAATGAAATTCAAAAAATACTCACTACTGCTTTTTTTAGTTGTATTCTTTTCTCAATCTGTTTTCTCACAAAAAACGCCTAAGAATGTGATTTTTATGATTGGCGATGGTATGGGGCTGGCACAGATTTATGCCGGTATGATGGCCAATGGCAATCATCTGGAACTCGAACGTTGTACCTATAGCGGATTCTCAAAAACCTATTCTGCCGACAATTTTACAACGGATTCGGGTGCAGGCGGAACGGCGCTGGCTTGCGGGGTAAAAACGCGAAATCACATGATAGGTATGAGCCCCGATTCGGTTGCGGTTCAATCCATTCTGGAAGAAGCTTCTAAATTCAAACTTTCCACCGGTATTGTAGTGGCTTGTGCGCTAACACATGCAACTCCGGCATCGTATATTGCACATCAGGTGAATCGCGAAATGAATGAGGAAATTGCAACCGATTACCTGAAAACCGATATTGATGTGTTTATCGGTGGAGGCCGCAAATATTTTGAAGACCGCACTATCGACAGTCGAAATCTGACTAACGAACTTAAAGCTAAAAACTATAAAATTGCGTATAAACTGGATGAAGTTAAGGCAACGAAATCAGGGAAGTTAGCCGGATTTCTTTACGACGATCAAAATCCCGGAATGCCCGAACGTGGAACTATGCTGCCCGATGCCACACAGACTGCACTGAATATTCTGAGTAACAATAAAAAAGGTTTTTTCCTAATGGTTGAAGGTTCGCAAATCGACTGGGCATGTCATAATAATAATTTCCAGCAAGAAGTGAAAGAAATGCTTGATTTTGATCAAACAGTCGGTTGTGTGCTCGATTTTGCTAAAAAGGATGGCAACACGTTGGTTATTATTACTGCTGACCACGAAACAGGCGGAATGACCATTCCGGAAGGTAAAGTTGGTACGGATAAACTGAAAGTGTTGTTCAGTACTAAAAATCATAGCGGTGTTCCCGTTCCGGTTTTTGCTTATGGTCCTGGTGCAGAAAATTTTACCGGCTTCATGGAAAACATCAGTTTCAAAACAAAACTGGAAAAACTGTTGAAATTTAAAAAATAAACCTTCTCACTTTTTCAATTTATGGCTAAAATTTCTTCCGAAATGACAACAGTTGAATTGATGATTAATCTCTATTGTCGGAAGAAACATGATCAGAAATCTCTTTGTATTGAATGCAAGGCATTAAAAAACTATGCCATGAAACGCCTCGAAAAATGTCCTTTCGGTGATGAAAAACCTGCCTGTAAGGACTGCAAAATTCATTGCTATCAGGCGGAACAACGCGAACAAATCCGGCAGATAATGCGATTTTCGGGGCCTCGTATGTTGATTTACTATCCCATTGAATATCTTCGACATAAAATCAAAATGCGAATACAATAAATTGAAATTGAGGAAAAACCTGAAAAGTCAGTTTAAACTTCTCACCTCTTTAATTTGTTAGAACTTGGTAACCAAAACCCATAATTTTCCATGTGTTTTACAGTAGCGATATTGCGTAAAGATGTCTTGATGACTACAGAAGAGTATTACAGAAGTCTCCCACCTGTGAGAAAGAAGAATGATTATCCGGCAATGCCTGAGTTTCCCGATTCTTTTATGGTAAGTGGATTTGTGCATCCGCAGTTGCCTGTGATAAAAGAGGAAGGAATAGAACTTTATGAATGGGGGCTGATACCCGAATGGATTAAAGATACGGCTTCGGCCACCGAGTTACGTACAAAAACTCTGAATGCCAAAGGTGAAACCATTTTCGAGAAACCATCGTTCCGACGAAATATCTTGTCACACCGCTGCTTGTTGCCTGTGAGGGGCTTTTACGAATGGCGCGAACTAAACGGAACGAAATATCCTTACTACATACAATCTGAAGCAGGTTCGGGCTTTTTGCTTGGCTCCGTTTACGATAGTTGGACCAACCGCTCTACCGGCGAAATCCGTAATACATTCAGCATTGTAACCACAGCTGCCAATCCGCTAATGGAAATGATTCACAACATTAAGAAACGTATGCCACTGATACTCTCAAATAGTGAGGCTCAAGTCTGGCTCGACCCGGAAATAACTTCTGTGCAAATTCAGCAACTTATTAAACCCTTTGACGAACGCCTAATGAAAGCGCACACTATCAGTCGTGCTGCTAATAACCCACAAACCAACCGTAATTTCCCCGAAATCATGCAACGCGTGGATTATACTGAGCTTAATCAGCAGAGTTTATTCTGAATTACGGGACAAAATGTATGAAATTGTTTCAGGAATGTTACTGTGCAAAATGAAAAGACTTTATAATCAGTCGATTATAAAGTCTTTATGTACCCAGAGCCGTGCGTATTAAGTAAAATTTGACCATTTTGTAACTATTTATCACACAAACTCATTAATGTCTTAATGATTTATTTTCAATCAATTACTTCAAAATTTACATTTCAAAAAGTTTCATTCTATTTCACTCATTTTCAGTAAATGGTGCAAATATGGTGCAAATCGAAATTCTGTCTGAAAACAAATGAAATTTGGTTTTTAAAAGTAATACTAATTCTTTAAACAGAAAAGCAAATTAATATTATTAGCATTTAATAGGGATCACAACTCTTATCAGTATATACCAAATCAAGTTAGCCCATTCAACTTTTCAAGTAAGTGTTTCGTCTTGTATGATACATTGTTCTATATAGATCTTTCAGTTCATCCGACAAATATGAATTTGTAATCAATTCTTCAGCCTTTGTATAATCGGCACAGAATTTTTCGATTTCTCTTTTTACCATATTTTTTGGTAGACCTAACCTATTTCCAAATTCAGAAAAGCTTTCTCCTGTATAGATTCCCATTGGGCAAACAGTTTTGTCTCCTTCTTTAAATAAACCTTTTCGGAGAGCAAAGATTGGATCAGAGGGTAAATGGATACTTGTATTTATAAGATCGTATGCTGGAGCTAATTTGAAATCACCATCTGAAGTTTCCAATAATGAGAAATTCTTTAAATGTGCATCTCCATTTGAGAACAAAAAATTGAAAAGCATCAAATCGAAAAACTTCAATAATTCAACCCTTGATGCAGGAACATATTTCTGTATCAATTCAGCAACATCCTCGTAACTAAGAACATCATATTTGAAATCCTTACCTTTATTTTCAGAAGTTAAACCAGCCAACGAAGCAAAATCTTCCTTTCGATATTTACTGCCATCATTGGCAACATCAAATCGCTTTGTGACATAAGCCATTTCACCATTCATAAAGAAACAAAGACCATTTGCAGCAGTTTCAATTCCATAAACCTGTTCAGCAAGTTGCATGGTCAGATTCTCGTTAGCAGGACTAAAATCTTTGTATTGAAAATTAGTCAATTTTGGTTTCAGTAAATAGGTGCCTTGTTCAGTTTCATTTGATAATTCAAAAACACTATCCCTAAGAACTAAAGAATACTTAGTTTGAACACCCGACAATGACATGTGCTCCTGATTCTTTAGAAAAAGTTCAGTTTCTTCTTTCCTTTCTTCAATGGGATTATAGGAAAGAAACGGTGATATATTTTTCCCTTCGAATAATCGTTTTCTGGCTATAGGAGAGTAAGTATCATAACCACTAGCTAATGTGGAGGGACAAATTTTTAATGTTTCCATAAATTACAACGGTTTTACAGTTACAGCACCTGCTACATCATGTTGTGCTGTTGCTAATAATATTCCGAAATGATCATTTTCATCTATTCCCAGCATTCGTGACTGAACAATTCTATTACTTCCCTCCGACAACATATTGAAAAAGAATGGGAATAGATATTCTGAACGATATTCCTTTTGTGACTTTGGCAAAGT
>CAIQOG010000605.1 GCA_903873355.1 uncultured Bacteroidales bacterium | reverse complement strand
GGATTTGCTTTTGGTAACAGCGACCACAGCAAAATACCAAATGTTGCTGATTTTTTGCCTTATATAGGCTATAAAAAAGTGAAAATTGAAAATCATAGGCTGATTAAAGCAGATCCAAGAATGATAATTGATTGTAATTCAATTGCTCAGGGTTATTCTGCTGACCTCATTGCCCAATTGCTGGAAGATTATAAATGTAAAAACTATATGATTGAAATCGGAGGTGAAATTGCTTGTAAAGGTTTGAATCCAAAGGGTCTGAAATGGCAGATTGGGATTGATAAACCGATTGATGATTCAACCAGCGTAAACAGTCAAACACAGATTACTATTTCTATCACTGACTGCGCGGTAACAACTGCAGGAGATTATCGAAAGTTTTTTACAAAAGGAGGAAAAAAGTATTCGCATATCATTAATCCTCATACCGGATATCCGGTTGATAATAAGTTGCTTAGCGTTACAATTATAGCACCTAAAGCAATTATTGCCGATGCGTATGACACACCATTTATGGTACTTGGGGTTGATAGCGCACTAAAGGTATGTAAAAAATTACCCGGTGTGGAGTGTTATATGATTTATGCCGACAAAGACGGTAAACATAAAGTAATTTATACAGAAGGATTTAAAAAATTTATAAACAAGTAACATTCAATAAATGAGTAATAAAACATTGTTTTGTTAAAAGAATTCAATACATTTTTTTATTACTGATTAAATAACTAATTTTGCACGCTAATTTTCTTTATGAAGACAAACAGATTTCTCCTTTTAATAGTTGTTTTGGCGTTGGTTTCGTGTAGTGAATATCAAAATTTGCTCAAATCTGATGATGCTGAATTAAAATACAACAAAGCAGTTGAGTATTTCGATAAAGGAGATTTTATGAGGGCTTCAAGCTTGTTCGATGCAGTGGCAACGTATTACAAGGGAACAGACCGTTCGGAGACTGTATTAAATTATCTGGCAAAATCATATATCGGTCAGAAGGATTATTATTCGGCAAGTGAATATTACAAAACCTATGTAAAGACTTATCCAAAAGGGAAATACGTGGTTGAGTCTAAATATATGATAGGTTATTGTTATTATCTTGACTCGCCGGATGCACGTTTGGATCAAACACCAACTTATAGTGCTATTGCAGCTTTACAGGAATTTGTAGACGTATATCCCGAAAGCGACCGTGTGCCTGAAGCAAACAAACTACTTGAAGAGTTAACTAATAAACTGGCATACAAGGCATATCTGAACGCGAAATTATATTATAACCTTGGAAATTACCTTGGAAATAATTATGAATCGGCAGTAATTTCGGCACAAAATGCTATAAAAAAATATCCAACAACTTCGTACCACGAAGAGTTGATAATGCTTATTCTGGATTCGAAATACGAACAAGCAGTACAGAGTGTTGAAGAAAAGAAAATTGAACGATATCGCAATACCATTGATGAGTATTACAACTATATCAACGAGTATCCTGCCGGAAAATTCAGGAAACAGGCTGACCGGATTTTCAATGAATCAAAAAAAATAGTGAAAGATTAAATAATAAGTATATGGACTACAAAAAAGTAAATGCTCCTCTCAACACCATTTCGCGTGACATGAATTCAATAAGCGCAAATGTTGGAAATGTGTACGAAACTGTGAAAATTATCGGTAAACGTTCGAATCAAATTAGTGTAGAAATTAAATCTGAACTAGATAAAAAATTGCAGGAGTTTGCTTCATTCAATGAAAATATTGAAGAAGTATTTGAAAACAGGGAACAAATTGAGATTTCCCGCTATTATGAGAAACTTCCAAAAGCCACACTCATTGCGACACAAGAGTTTCTTGAAGACAAAGTGTACTACAAAAACCCAATTAAAGATAAACTGAAATAATCAGTATATCAGATAAATAGCTTATTCAGATAAAAGAATATCGTGTTAATCCTAACGCTTTATTCTTTTATCTTTTTTGTTTATGCTCAGTTCAATTCATTTTTTGTATTTTTGCAAATCAAATAAGACTTTAAATATCAGCATAAATACTTTTCTACTGGAATTTATTGTCAAAAACTGAAAGATATGTCATTAAAGGGAAAGAAATTAATTTTAGGTGTTACAGGTAGTATTGCTGCTTATAAATCAGCTCAAATAATACGATTACTTGTAAAGGAAGGTGCTGAAGTTAAGGTTATTATGACAGAACTGGCAAAAGAGTTTATTACTCCACTGACTTTGGCTACTCTTGCTAAAAATCCTATTTTAGTCGACTTTTTTGATCCAACCAATGGCAACTGGAACAGTCATGTTAATTTGGGTTTATGGGCCGATGCTTACCTTATTGCTCCGGCTACAGCTAATACAATGGCCAAAATGGCAACAGGCGTGGCTGACAACCTGTTACTTACTACATATTTATCAGCAAAATGTCCGGTTTTTGTAGCTCCGGCAATGGATTTGGACATGTTTGCACATCCGGCAACACAAAAAAATATTGAAATTCTGAAATCAGTTGGTAACCTGATAATTGAACCCGGAACAGGCGAACTGGCAAGTGGTTTGGAAGGAAAGGGCAGGATGGAAGAGCCTGAAAAAATTGTGGCTTTTCTCGAAGATTTTTTTAATGAAAAACCACTAAAAGGAAAAAATATACTGATAACTGCCGGTCCTACATACGAAAAGATAGATCCCGTACGTTTTGTTGGAAACTATTCAACTGGGAAGATGGGATTTGCCATTGCAGAAGTCTTAGCTTCTAAAGGTGCTGATGTGTGTCTGATTTCTGGTCCTGTACAACTTAAAACTAACCATGAAAATATTGAAAGAATTGATGTGGAGTCGGCAGAAGAAATGTACGAAGTTGCTACAAGTCGTTTTTATTCGGTTGATGGTGCGATACTCTGCGCGGCAGTAGCCGATTTTACTCCAACTGACACTGCGGAGCAGAAATTGAAACGGGAAAAAGATAATCTTTCGCTGGAAATGAAGCCAACTAAGGATATAGCTGCTGCACTGGGTGAAATGAAAATGGATAACCAGTTTTTAGTTGGGTTTGCACTTGAAACAAATAATGAAGAAGCAAACGCACTTTCTAAGCTTGAAAGAAAAAATCTTGACTTTATTGTTTTGAATTCCTTGCAGGATGATCAGGCCGGATTTGGTTACGATACTAACAAAATTAGTATTATTTATAAATCGGGAGAGAAAAAGGAATTTGGATTGAAAAGTAAAAAAGAAGTGGCTGAAGATATCGTTACTGAAGTAATTAGCTTGATAAATTCTTAATAATGAAACATATAGCTCTTGTAATATTATTTATATTTACATTAATTTCTGGTCAGGCACAGGAACTGAACTGCACATTAAATATTAATTCAGATCAGGTTCAGGGTAGCAATAAATCTGTTTTTAATACACTGCAAAAGTCTATAAGTGAGCTTGTTAATAATCGTAAATGGACTGAACTTAACTTTGCAAACAGTGAACGGATTGAATGCACTATGAGCATTATCGTGAAGAAAGTAGATGGAGATGTGTTTACTTGCGAAATTCAGGTTCAGTCACGTCGTCCGATATACAATTCAACATACAATAGTCCACTGTTCAATTATAAAGACAATGATTTTACGTTTAATTACAAGGAGTTTGATCAGCTTGAAATCAATGCAAACACAATAACCAGCAATCTTACTGCTGTATTGGCATATTATGTTTATATAATTATCGGTTACGATTTGGATTCTTATTCCCGATTAGGAGGAACGGGCATGTTTCAGGCTGCCGAAAGCATAGTAAATGCGGCTCAGGGTGCTGATTTAGGTAACGGCTGGAAGGCGTTTGAAAGCACGAAAAATCGTTATGCGCTGATTAATAATTTGCTGGACGAAGCTTTTAAAAAATATCGGAATTATTTTTATGAATACCACCGGTTAGGGCTGGATGAAATGACAATCAATGCCACAAATGGACGTGGACGAATTGCCGTAGGTTTACCCTTACTTCGCGAAGCAAATAGGGCCAGACCTTCAGCGATTGTAATTTCTTCGTTTTTGGATGCAAAAAACGATGAGTTAATTAATATATTTTCAAAAGCTACTACCGCCGAAAAGACTGAAGCAATTCAGATTTTATCGGATATAAATCCTACACAGACTTCAAGATACGAACAAATGCTTAAACAATAGATAGTTTATAAAGTTTATAAAGTTCAAAGTTCATAAAGTTCAAGGTTTTTAAAGTTCAAAGTTTTATTTAATCTGCCAACCATTCAACCAATCAACCAGTCAACTGTTTAACCAATCGCACTCAATCTAAGCCATTTAAATCCCTATGCTCAAATCCCTTTATATTTCGAATTATGCCCTGATTACTGAGTTGAATATTGACTTTGAATCAGGTTTTTCTGTTATTACAGGCGAAACAGGTGCGGGGAAATCAATAATTTTGGGTGCTTTATCACTAATACTTGGTCAACGTGCCGATTCAAAAGCCATTAAAATTGATGCTGACAAATGCGTGATTGAAGCAGAATTTGATATTTCGGCTTATACTCATTTGAATCTTTTTTTTGAAGAAAATGACCTTGATAATGAAGGAAATTCATGTGTTATTCGTCGAGAACTCACTAACTCGGGGAAATCACGTGCTTTTATAAACGATACTCCGGTTGGATTGAATGTGATACGTGATTTGAGCAGTCAACTTATTGATATACACTCACAGCACGAAAACCTGTTACTCTCAAATGCCAATTATCAGTTGGATGTGGTTGACATGATGGCTCAGAATGCTGGGATTCTATCTACTTATAAACAAAAATATCAACTATGGCACAGCTTGCGAAATGAACTTCGTCAGTTGCAAAAAATGGTTGAAAAACAAGCTGCCGATTTGGATTATATTCAGTTCCAATACAAACAACTGACCGATGCTCAACTTGCTGAAAATGAACAGGAAGAGCTTGAAATGGAGTTGGAAACTTTAAGTCATTCAGAAGAAATTAAACTGGAATTGCTGAAAGTTTCGCTATTATTGGAAGAAGAAAATAGGTCGATTCCATTGCTAAAGGAAAGTATATCAGCCCTTTCACGAATCAAAAGTTTTATTCCAACTGGTGAAATCTGGTACGAGCGACTTCAATCAGCACTGATTGAATTAAAAGATATTTCTGCAGAAATTGGTACATTTGAAGAGCATGTTGAATTTAATCCTGATCGACTGGCAGTTGTGGAAAGTCGGTTAGCTGAGATTTTCAGTCTGCAGAAGAAATTTAAGGTTAATACTGTATCCGAATTACTCCAAAAGCAGGAAGAGTTCCATATTCAGCTTGAAAAAATTGAATCGTTTGACGAAGAAGTTGAAAAGCTGCAAAAGGCCATTGAAAGGGCTTTTGAAGAAGTGTATATTTCATCGGCACAACTTACGGGAAGTCGGAATAAAGCATGTAAACCGATTGAAACGTATATGGTGGAGCAACTTACTCAATTAGGAATGCCAAATATTCAGTTTGAGATTAAGATTGCTGAGCTTGCTGATTTTTCGGAAACCGGAAAGGATGAAATTCAGTTCTTATTTTCGGCAAACAAAAACAGACCGCTTCAACCTGTTTCTCAGATTGCATCGGGTGGGGAAGTCTCTCGTTTAATGTTGGCTATAAAATCACTGATAGCTCATAAAGCCGATTTGCCAACTATAATTTTTGATGAAATTGATACCGGAGTTTCAGGCGAAATTGCGCATCGCATGGCTGAAATCATGACTAATCTCGGAAAGGATATGCAGGTGATTACCATTACTCATCTTCCACAGATAGCTGCAAAAGGAAAACAGCATTACCGCGTTTATAAGGACGATAGTGGGTTGATGAGTGAGACTCACATTGTAAGATTAAACCAAGCCGACAGAATCTCTGAGCTTGCACAAATGCTAAGTGGTAAGAATATAACCGAAGCGGCTCTGAAAAATGCAGAAGAATTATTGTCAAATAGGTAAATCAAACACCGAAATAAAGAAAAGGCTGAAATGGATAAACCAGATCAGCCTTTCTTATCTTAATCGAAGCAATTACTTTTTCTCTTCGTATCCCTGTTCGTGAACGCTGCTAATTGAGCGACCTGAAGGATCGTTCAGATTTTTAAAGGCAGCATCCCATTCTAAAGCTATAGGCGTACTACAAGCCACAGAAGGTACTGAAGGTACACAAGTGGCTGCAGAATCGGATGGGAATAAATCGGTGAAGATAGTCCGGTAATAATATTCTTCCTTATTCATTGGAGGATTAATAGGATAAGTTTCGTTTACACGAGACATTTGTTCGTCCGATACCATTTCGGTAGTCAATGCTTTCAACGTGTCAATCCAGTTGTATCCAACACCGTCCGAGAATTGCTCTTTCTGACGCCATGCCACACTTTCGGGCAGATAGCTTTCAAATGCCTTGCGGAGAATCCATTTTTCCATTTTTCCATTCAACCCGCACATTTTGTCTTTTGGATTCAGGCGCATAGCCACATCCATAAATTCTTTGTCCAGAAACGGTACACGACCTTCAACACCCCATGATGCCAACGATTTGTTTGCGCGCAGACAGTCGTACATGTGAAGTTTACTCAATTTACGAACAGTTTCTTTGTGGAATTCTTCAGGATTTGGCGCTTTGTGGAAATACAAATAACCTCCGAAAATTTCATCAGCACCTTCGCCCGAAAGAACCATTTTTACACCCATCGATTTGATTACACGTGACAAAAGGTACATTGGCGTACTGGCACGAATGGTAGTAACATCGTATGTTTCAACGTGATAAATTACATCCCGTACTGCATCCAAACCTTCCTGAACTGTAAAATGTATTTCGTGGTGAATAGTTCCGATATAATCAGCAACCTTACGTGCAGCAACTAAATCGGGTGATCCTTCCAAACCTACTGCAAACGAGTGTAATTGTGGCCACCAGGCATCTTCAGTATTGCCTGATTCAATGCGTTTTGCAGCATGTTTTTTAGCAACAGCTGATATAATTGATGAGTCAAGACCACCAGAAAGTAAAACACCGTAAGGAACATCCGACATTAACTGGCGTTCAACAGCAGCTTCCAAAGCATCACGAAGTTCGTCAATACTGGAAACATTATCTTTTACGGCATCATAACTTTCCCAGTCACGTTTGTACCAATGTGTTGGTTTTCCATCAGGACTGTATAGATATTCGCCGGGCATAAATTCTTCGATTTTGCTGCAATAGCCTTCGAGCGCTTTTAATTCGGAAGCTACATAATACGTTCCTTCTGCATCCCAACCCTGATAAAGAGGAATAATGCCAATATGGTCACGTCCAACCATAAATACATTTTTCTCAATATCATAAAGTGCGAATGCAAAAATCCCGTTCAGATCTTCCAAAAAGTTTGGACCTTTTTCGCGGTATAATGCCAGAATTACTTCGCAGTCAGATTTTGTCAAAAAATCATATTTTCCTTCAAAGCGATTTCTGATTTCCTGGTGATTATAAATTTCTCCATTTACGGCTAATACTAATTTCCCATCTTTGCTAAGTAAAGGCTGTTTTCCGGATTCAGGATCTACAATCGCTAACCGTTCATGAGCCAGTATTGCATTCTCGTTTGAAAAAATTCCAGACCAATCCGGTCCGCGATGACGAATTCGTTTCGACATTTTAAGTACCTGAGGTCTCAGGGTTTGAGTCTGCTGTTTTATGTCAAATGCACATACAATTCCACACATAATATTCGGTAGCCCCCTCAATCCCCCCAAAAGGGGGACTTCAAGTAGCATTTTTTAAGGGTTATTTTTTCTAGTTATTATTGTTTGTTTTTCCCACTAAATTTATTAATTAATCTGTATAAAGTCCCCTTTAGGGGATTTAGGGGCATATTTCTATAGTACTTTATGAATATCTTCAGCTACTTTTCGTCCCGAAGCAATAGCACGTACAACCAAAGTGGCTCCTAATGCTGCATCACCGGTTGCAAAAACTTTCTTCACAGTACTCTGATTAGCTTTATCTACAGCCACATTGCCACGTCCGTCAAATTCCACACCCAGTTCTGTTAAAAGCCCTTCATGAACAGGATGAATAAAACCGAGTGCCAAAAATACTAAATCAGCTTTAATGATTTCGGTTTTACCGGTTGGTTTCATATTCCAACGACTGGTAGCATCTTTTGTCCATTCCACTTCTTCAACTTCAACTTCGGTCAACTGACCATTTTGTCCAATAAACTTTGTTGTATTTAAGCTCCATTTACGGATACAACCTTCTTTATGAGAACTTGAAGTTTTCAGAATATTTGGATAATATGGCCATGGCGTATCAGGATTCTTATCAACTGGCGGTTGTGGCAAAATTTCAATCTGAGTTATTTTCACAGCACCCTGACGTACTGAAGTTCCAACACAGTCAGAACCGGTATCGCCACCACCAATCACTAACACATGTTTGTCCTTGGCTGAAATAATGGTTTCAGGAGCTACTTCTTCACCCATGATAAGCTGGTTTTGCTGACTCAGAAATTCCATTGCATAATAAATTCCTTTCAAATCACGACCTTCGGGAGTAATGTTGCGGGGTTGACCTGCACCGATTGCAAGACAAACGGCATCAAAATCTTTCATGATTTGTTTTCCCGTAATATCTTTTCCAATTTCAGTATTTGGTTTGAACTCGATACCCTCTGCCAAAAGCTGTTCCAATCGGCGGTCAATAATATTTTTGTTTAATTTGAAGTTTGGAATACCATAACGGAGTAGACCGCCTAACGAATTGTCTTTTTCAAAAATAGTGACGTTATGACCTTTACGGTTTAATTGCTGAGCAGCAGCCAATCCGGCCGGTCCTGAACCAATAACTGCAATTTTTTTGTCAGTACGGGTTTTAGGAGGTTGTGGCTTGATTAAACCTTCGATGAAACCAACTTCGGTAACAGCACACTCGTTTTCACGAATAGTCACAGGAGCTTCATGCAAAGCCAATACACATGCTTTTTCGCATGGGGCAGGGCAGATGCGGCCGGTAAAATCCGGGAAGTTATTTGTTTCGTGCAGGTTTTCGATACCTTCCTTCCATTTTCCTTTGTAAATCAGGTCTTGCCACTCCGGCATTTTATTGCCAAGCGGACAACCCCAATGGCAAAACGGAATACCACAGTCCATACAACGTGAAGCCTGCAATTTGCGGTCCTCGCGGTTCAATGTTTGTTCAACTTCCCCAAAGTCGTAAATTCTCTCAAGTACAGGACGATAGCCTGCTTCTTTTCGGGGTATACTTATAAATGCTCTTGGATTTCCCATTATTGTTTTATTGTTGTAACTTGACCTATGTTTAATGCATTGGACAAGATTTTAAATTTATTATTTTTGTTTACTTGTCAACTTGTTAACTCGTCTTCTTGTAACTAAATATTAATAATCGCGCTCAACCTGAGCAATTTTCTTGTTGATGGCTTCCATCTTTTCTTCCTGCAATACTTTTTTGTATTCAATCGGAACGATTTTCTTGAATTTATCAACATAGAAATTCCAGTTGTCGAGAATTTGTTTTGCTCTGGCACTGCCGGTATATTTCAGATGGTTTTCAATTAAACCCTGAACTTCTTTGCTGTCAAGACTATCCTCAATCAAGGTGAGTTCTACCATTTCCATATTACAGTAGTAGTCGAAATCGCCTTTTTCGTCAAGAACGTAAGCAACACCACCACTCATACCCGCTGCAAAGTTTCGACCGGTTTGTCCAAGAACAACGGTACGACCGCCAGTCATATATTCGCAGCAATGATCACCCGCACCTTCAACTACAGCAATAGCACCGGAGTTACGCACGCAGAAACGTTCGCCGACTACACCGTTTACATATAATTCGCCTGAAGTTGCACCATAAAGAATTGTGTTGCCGGCAATTATATTTTCTTCAGGTTTGAAAGTGCTTTCAGCCGGAGCTTTTACCACGATTTTACCTCCTGAAAGGCCTTTACCAACATAGTCGTTAGCTTCGCCTGTCAATTCAAAGTAAACTCCTTTACTCAGAAATGCACCAAAACTTTGACCTGCAGAACCTTCAAAGTAAGCTTTGATAGTATCTTCAGCAAGTCCTGTTTGGCCATAACGTTTGGCAATTTCACCCGAAAGCATTGCACCAACCGTACGATCAGTATTTTTTATTTTAGAATGTATTTGAACCGGCATGCACAAATCGAGTGCCGGAAGCGATTTCTTAATCAATTCACGGTCAAGAACATTATCGAGTTTGTGATCCTGATTTTTTGTGTGACGGATAGCATTGTTGATATTTGTTGGGTTGAACATGATTTTCGATAAATCAACCTTTTTCAGTTTTTTGCTACCTTCTTCAAAATCTTTGCGCACGAGTAAATCTGAACGACCTATAATTTCATCAAGATTTCGAAAACCCATTTCAGCAAGGTGTTCGCGAACATCCTGCGCAATGAAGCGGAAGAAATTTACCAAATATTCGTGTTTACCTGTAAAATGTTTACGCAATACTTCGTCTTGAGTGGCAACACCCACCGGACAAGTGTTCAGATGACATTTACGCATCATTACACAACCCAGAATCAACAATGCACTCGTTGCAAAACCATATTCTTCGGCACCAAGCAACGAAGTAAGGATTACATCGCGACCGGTTTTCAACTGACCATCGGTTTGTAAACGAATCTGACCACGCAGGTTGTTCAGAACCAATGTTTGTTGTGTTTCTGCCAAACCGATTTCTAACGGAAGACCGGCATGTTTAATAGAACTGGAAGGACTCGCACCTGTTCCACCTTCAGCACCACTAATCAAAATCAGGTCGGCTTTAGCTTTGGCAACACCTGCAGCAATTGTTCCCACACCTGTTTCAGAAACCAGTTTTACACTGATCATAGCAGTAGGATTGATGTTTTTCAAATCGTAAATCAGCTGAGCCAAATCTTCGATGGAATAAATATCGTGGTGGGGAGGAGGCGAAATCAATGAAATTCCCGGAATTGAGTGACGGGTTTTTGCAATTATTTTGTCCACTTTATGACCAGGAAGCTGTCCGCCTTCACCCGGTTTTGCTCCCTGAGCAATTTTAATCTGAATTTCGTCTGCATTAACAAGATATTCGGCAGTTACACCGAAACGACCGGAAGCTACCTGTTTGATAGCACTACGCGTACTCAAACCATCTTCGCGTTTTTTGTAACGTTCAGGATCTTCACCACCTTCACCGGTATTGCTTCGTCCACCCAAAATATTCATGGCCATTGCCATTGCTTCATGAGCTTCGCGACTGATAGAACCGTATGACATTGCACCCGTTACAAATCGTTTGGTAATACTTTCAATTGGTTCTACTTCATTTATATCGATTGGATTACGTTTGTAATCCATCAAGTCGCGGATAAAGATAGGTGTTGGTTTGCCGTCTACTGCTTCAACGTATTCTTTGTATTTCTGATAATCGTTCGTCTTAGAAGCAATTTGCAGTCGTGCCACTGTTTCAGGATTCCATGCATGTTGTTCTCCTTCACGGCGGTAAGCATAGTGACCAAGGTTTTTGAGATTTGTATCAGCACCTTCAGCAGGGAAAAATGCTTCCATGTGAGGTTTTATTACTTCATTAGCAACATCCTCAATATCAATTCCTTCGATAGCTGAAGTAATACCTTTGAAGTATTTATCGAGGAATTTAGAGGAAATACCCAACGCTTCGAAAATATGAGCACCACGATAACTACGAAGTGTTGAATTACCCATTTTCGACAAAACTTTCAACAATCCTTTGTTTACAGCCTTGATATAATGTTTCTTGGCTGTTCCCATATCCATTTGAATTTCACCGGCTTTAATGCTGTCGTTGATAACGGCAAATACCATATAAGGATTTACAGCGTTAGCGCCAAAACCGAACAAAAGTGCGAAATGCATTACTTCGCGTGGTTCTGCAGACTCAACAACGATGTCTATCTGCATACGTTTACGTTTCTGTATAAGGTAGAGGTGAACTGCAGATACGGCCAGCAACGAAGGTATTGGTGCATGGTTTGCATCCACGCCACGGTCGCTTAATACAATATAATTTTTACCATCGTCTACTGCTTTTTCTACAGAAAGACAAAGTTCATGTATAGCTTTTTCCAATCCTGCGGCACCTGTTTTAGGATCAAAAAGCATTGGTAGTGAGATGGTATAGAATCCTTTGTAATTCAGATTCATCAAAATGTCGAACTGTGTATTAGTAAGAACCGGACTTTTCAGTTTTACCATTTTGCAAATTTCGTGAGCAGGTTCAAGTAGGTTTTGATGAACAGAACCAATAAAACCGGTGAGTGACATAACCAATTCTTCACGAATCGGGTCAATCGGCGGATTTGTAACCTGTGCAAACTGCTGACGGAAATAGTTGAATAAACGTTGTGGTTTATCTGAGAAAACAGAAAGTGTTACATCGTTACCCATCGAAGAAGTTGGCTCGTAACCATCGTTTGCCATTGGCAAAATCAAACGTTCTAGGTCTTCTTTTGAATATGCAAAGGCATTTAACAAAGTCTGATAATTTGGTAATTCGGTTTTTACTGTGCGTCCGGATGAAATATCATCAATATTCACACAATTTTTGTTCAACCATTCGCGGTATGGAAAAGCTTTTGCCAAACCTTCTTTTAGCTCATTGTCATAATAAATCTGACCAAGTTCGGTGTCAACCATAAGCATTTTGCCCGGTTTTAAACGACCTTTGGCTTTAATATTGGCGGGTTCAAACTCGATTGTTCCAGTTTCTGAGGCAATTACCATTACGTCATCGTGAGTAATAGAATAACGTGCAGGACGAAGTCCATTACGGTCGAGCATACCACCGGCATACCGACCGTCGCTAAACAACAGACAAGCAGGACCATCCCATGGTTCCATAAAAGTACTGTGGTATTCGTAGAAAGCACGCAGGCTGTCCGAAATAGGATTTTTCTTATTCCAGCTTTCAGGTACCAGCATTGCCATAGCATGTGGTAGGCTTTTTCCTGACATAACAAGGAATTCGAGTGTATTGTCAAGTGTAGCACTATCACTCATACCGGGTTGGCAAATCGGATAAAGATCCTGTAAATTACCAAGTTGGTCAGATTTCAAGACACTTTCACGTGATTCCATCCACTGACGGTTACCACGGATTGTGTTAATTTCGCCATTATGTCCCAACATGCGGAATGGTTGAGCCAAATCCCAGGTTGGGAATGTATTGGTACTAAAACGACTGTGAACCAAGGCAGTGCCGCTGGTAAAGTTGTTGTCTGACAGATCGGGATAATACTCACGCAATTGAAGCGAAGTCAACATCCCTTTATAAATCATTTGTTTGGTAGAAAGGCTTACAATGTAGAAACTGCGGTCTTTAGAGAATTCAGTTTTATAGATAGCATTTTCAATTTTTTTGCGCAGAACGTATAACTTGAGTTCAAGTTCTTCCTGTGAGTTACAGCCGGTAATGAAAATTTGTTTTATAGCTGGCTCGTTCGATGCTGAGATTTCGCCGAGTATTTCGCTGTTTACCGGAACATCGCGTGTGGCAATCAGATTAAGTCCTTCTTTCTCAATATGTTCTTTTATTATATTAAAGCAGGTTTCCTGTTTTTTTGCATCTTTAGGAAGAAAAACAAGCCCTGTTCCGTAATTGCCTTTAGCCGGAACGGGGACACCCTGAAGTAATATAAACTCATGCGGAATTTGTACCAGAATTCCGGCTCCGTCACCGGTTTTGTTGTCGGCACTTTCGGCTCCACGGTGTACCATGTTTTCCAGTACCTGAAGCCCCTGTGTTACAATATCGTGGGTTTTCTCACCACGAAGATTAATTATCAGGCCAACACCACAAGCATCATGTTCGTTTTGTATTGAATACAGCGAACGCTGCTCATATTCATCTAACTGTAAAGAATTTGAACTCATAAATTATAGGTTTTGATAGTGTTTCAAATCGAAACAAATTCAGGAGAAATAGTTTTTTTATTTTATTGTTTTTATTTGCGAAAAATAGTGGGAGCGCTTCGTTTTGCAAGTCTCCCACTATTTTATAGATATTAATTATTTATCTTATAATGATAAACTTATCGAATGAAAAGTAACTCTCTGTACTTAGGCAGTGTCCATATTTCATCGTCAACTATCAATTCAAGTTTGTCGATATGATAACGGATTACATCGAAATATGGTAAAACGGTATCATGGTAAGCATTTGCTTTAGAATCTTCATGCTCAATTACATTAGCTACTTTGCGGGCAACTACCATATCTTCAACACTTTTCTTGATAGAAGACACATGCTCAGAGATTTCTTCGATAAGTGCCATATCCATTGCGCTGATTTTATCAGCTTTTGCAGATGCAAATACTGCTTTTGTTTTGTAAACATTATCCAGCAAAAGAGCCTGATAACGAGTTGCAACCGGAATAATATGGTTGATAGCTAAATCACCTAACACACGTGCTTCAATCTGGATTTTCTTAACATAAGTTTCCCATTTCACTTCGTTACGTGCATGTAATTCTTTTTCAGAAAGAACGCCCAATTTGCCGAATAATTCTACGCTGGTTTTACTTGTATAAGCTTCAATAATTTTTGGAACGCTGGTTTCGCAATC
>CAIQOG010000604.1 GCA_903873355.1 uncultured Bacteroidales bacterium | reverse complement strand
GTGCGCTTAGCTGGGGGACCAGTGGTCGCAAGTTCGAATCTTGTCATCCCGACTGCTGAAAATCAAAGGTTTACATGAAAATGTAAACCTTTTTTATTTGATACTCTACCTTTTTTCTACCCTTTTTGATTGAAATATATATTATAAAATACAATATATTTACTATTCTTCACTTATTGTCTAACTCATTCTTGTTCGGATTGTAACTTCATGTAAGGATGTAAATTTGAACTTCCTATTTAATCTGAATTTATCACCATGGCTGTTTCTTAGCTTTAAAAAGCATCAATTTGCATTATTCATGTATTTATTAGACAGTTGATTGACTTGTACATTTACAAGAAAAAATCAACTGTATGAAAAAAGTATTCTTTAAACTACCTACATGGTGGAAAGCCGACACTCCGGCTTTTGCACGTTTTTTCCAAATCGTTTCCAGTGCAATAGCTGCATTGCCTTTGTATTACGCTTCACTCCCAGAAGAGTTCAAATCAGCTATCCCAACTTCTTATTTGAAGCATATAGCGATTGTCGGTGGTGTGTGCGTATTTATCCTCCAATTCTTTAATAAGAAGCAATCATGACTAAACTAGGCAAATACTTCTCACTGGAAGAATTGACAGTAACCCATGAGAACATGGACAACACACCCGGACCGATACAAATACAAAAGTTGATGGAGTTAGTCAAAAACATTCTTGATCCGCTCAGGGAAATGATTAATGAACCGATAGCGGTTAACTCAGGATTCAGAACCATTGAGGTAAACAAAGCCATTGGAGGGGCTCAAAAACCCATTAGCCAACATACCAAAGGTGAAGCTGCGGACATTGAATGTTTTGATAATGCCAAGCTGTTTCAAACCATTCGTGAGCATTTTCAGTTCGACCAGTTGATTTGGGAGAAAGGAAACAATCATCAACCTGATTGGGTACATGTAAGCTTTAAAAGCAAAGGAAACCGCAACCAGATACTCAAATATAAAAACGGAGAATATATACAACTATGAAAAACACAATTGAAATTTTAAAGAAATATGCACTGGTAATATTAG
Organism: uncultured Bacteroidales bacterium; assembly: GCA_903873355.1. The sequence goes on along the minus strand of CAIQOG010000604.1, from coordinate 1,840 downwards.
CCATTTTGATTTGTGGATTCTCAGTATTTCAAAAATGCGATTCTAAGCCCGAAACACCGCAACAGAAAACCATTGACCAGAGCAACATAAACAAGTCAAAAGAAGACAGTTCAAAGACAGTCAGAGCCAATATTCTACTGAATCGGAAAGATAGTATTATTCAAATTTTGAATTCAAAACTAGCCAAAGAAAAAGCCAATACCGCAACCCAAAAAGCTGAAGTTTTGAAACAGCACATTCTTAATGATACGCTTCAATCCCAATTTGAAAAAGTCAAGGACCTGAGCACTTGCGAAGATCTTGTCCGTGGTTTGAAGCTCGAAACCGTAGAAAAAGACAGTGTTATTGAAAGTCTCGGTTCTGAAATAGACAACTACTCCTGTGAGGTGGAAGAACTTGAGGAAAAAGTGGATATTCAAAAAGGTATTATCGAAAGCAAACAAGAATTGATTTCATGTAAAGATTCAACAATAAACTTCTACTATACTCAAAACAAGAAAACTGATTTCTGGAACAATGTCAAAATCAAAGTAGCCGGTGTAATCATATTTATTGAAACTATTGGATTGCTACTCAAATAGATTTATTGTATTGTCTGAATAGCGTCAAAAAGCATCAATTAGCATTATTTATGCATTTATAACACGGACTGTTAATCAGTATTTTTACTGAAAATTATTAGTACAAACAATTAAAACTTACAACCATGGCTAAACAATTAGGACATGTAAAGTACAAAGGTACAATCGGCGAGATTCGCCATTTCAGAATTAAAGGTTTAAACGGCCATTATGCCGGATTAAACGGAGGTGCAACAGCAGAGCAGATTAAAAACGATGCCGGTTTTGTTCGTACACGTGAAAATATGAATGAGTTTGCTGCATGTGCCCGTGCAGGGAAATCAGTTCGTGTGGGTTTAAACATGCTGATGAAGCAAATGAGTGATGCACGACTGACTGGTCGACTGACAGCAATCATGAAAAAAATCAATCTGGAAGATCAGTCAGAGGCTCGTGGTTATCGAGCTATCCTGGTATCCACTCAAAGCAAATACTTGCTGGGATTGAATTTCAATAAAGATTTCTGTTTCGACAGTTCATTTATTGCTCCATTTGCATTGACCAACAACGAAGCCCGAAACAGCTCGACCCTGACCATTCCGGCATTCAATCCGGCAAAATCAGCGATTGCTCCAACCGGTGCCACTCACTTCCGTTTGATTAATGCCGTTTCAGTTATTTCTGATTTTGCATTTAATGCAAATACTGGAGTTTATGAACCTATTCAACCCGAACTGAATGAAACGTCAAATGTAGCTTATTCAGCTTATCTGGATTTAAAAGCAGACATTGCAGTTCCTACAGTTCTTGCCAGTGCACTTCCGGGAGATCCTGAAATGACCGACGATGTAACAGTATTGAACTCAGTTGGTATTGAGTTCTATCAAAAAGCCGGTAACGATTATTACTTGTTTAATGCCGGTCACGCATTGAAGATTCAAAGCGCATTCTAACAATCCTAACCAGTCTGTTAGCTGCTCAAAAGGGCGTTTCATTGAAACGCTCTTTTTTTATGCCTTAATGTTTGGGAGTTTATCCAATAAATGCCGAAATAGGGCTTATATTGCACTTATATAGGACTTGTATAGGGCTTATGTATGACTTACCCTTTTATTATTTGCAACCATCACTCGAAAAACGGGAAATAACTTTTGGGGCCGTCCCATCGAGCCCGAAAAAAGTTATTCTCTTTTTTCGCCAAAGCTAAAAAAGCGAAAATGGAGCTGGTCACCAAAGGCAACCAGCCCCACCCCCACTCAACTAATGTACTTGTAAAACAG
>CAIQOG010000603.1 GCA_903873355.1 uncultured Bacteroidales bacterium | reverse complement strand
TATTCTCTGCGTCGAGTAAGCCCCGAAAACCAATATCCTCAATTTTCCCCACCGCCCTTTAGTGGTTGCAGTCATTTCAGGAAATCGTATTTTTTATACCTGTGCTTGCGGTAGATGCATTCATTCCGGCTCCATTATGTTCCGGGAACTACGTTCGTTCCTCACTCCGAACCCCTATACTTCATTATGCCTTCATTTATGCATCCACCTCAGCACCACACGGCATAAGTAGCTCCATTCTCTCACTTCACATGTTCCGTTCTTTCAGTGCCTACCCATGCCAATTATCCACACATTTCCAGCGGTTGCCTTCATTCCTGCGGCGTGTTTGCCCCAATGAAGCTGAATTTTAGTATTTAATTTTTCCCTTTTCTTTCTTTTTTTTCAAAGCAATTCAAAAGACAAATACAATAAGGACTTTTTGAGTATAATATTTACCGACAAAAAAATAAAAAATCCAGCAAAGATAAGGCGGCCAACACAGACCAACGCTTTGGGCAGTAAAGTCCCTATGTTTGTATACGCATTCTCAAAAGATAATTACTCATGGCGGCCTAAAACGAGAATAACTTTTTATCGCCTGAGCTCGATGGGACGGCTCCACTCAAAAAAGTTATTCCCGTTTTGTCCGAGTGGCAACCAAACTTGCAACAATATTTAAAAAAATAGACGAGTATAATATAACATGAGTGTCTACTTAAAATCATTAACTTTTTCCTGAAACCCTTTTCAACAAAGGTTTGTACTGAAATTGTTTAGCGTGACGATTTGAATTTTTATTTTAGCCACAAATGACTCAAAAATATATCTAAATAAAGAATTCATAATAACTCAAAAAAGTACAAGCTATAAATGAGTTACTTACAATTCGGTCGAAGCCTGATTTTACATAAGATTTGAGTAATCAAATCCTTAATTTATTTTAGTGGACACTCATGATAATATAATTCTATGCATATTTGGCTTTTATCCGAATTATCAACTATAAATACAATGATTTATGCAACACCAAGGAAACGAATTAGATTTCAAAGGACAAAACATTTATGTGGGTATTGATGTCCATTTAAAGAGTTGGACGGTAACAATACTTACCGAAACTCAACCACACAAAACATTTAGTCAGCCTCCAAAACCGGAAGTGTTATTTGGCTATTTAGAGAAACATTTTCCAAATGGGAGCTATCATTCAGCTTATGAAGCTGGGTTCAGCGGTTTCTGGGCTCATTACCGTCTAATGTCTCTGGGGATAAACAATATCGTAATAAACCCAGCTGACGTACCAACTACCCAAAAAGAGCAGTATCATAAGAATGATCCTGTTGACAGTCGAAAAATTGCCAAGTCATTACGATCAGGACTATTGACACCAATTCATGTTATGGGAAATGAAAGTCTTGAGGATCGTTCTCTTGTACGAACCCGCAGTACACTGGTTAAAGATATGACCCGGTTTAAAATTAGAATTAAGTCATTTCTATTTTTCTATGGAATAAATTATCCGGAGAATTTTGAAAATACCAGAACTCATTGGAGCAGGAACTTTATGCAATGGTTGAAAGAGATTAAGCTCGAAACATGGTCGGGGAGAGCAGCTTTGGATATGCTTATCCAAGAAGCCGAAAACCAACGGCAACTTTTATTGCAAATAGATAAAAAGATTAGGGTGCTCTGCCTTTCGGATAGGTACAAACAAAATATCGAGTTACTTCAAACTGTTCCAGGCATAGGAATTACAAATGCAGTTGTTTTTATCACCCAAATAGAAAATGTTGAACGTTTCAGAACTATTGACGATTTGGCTTCATATGTGGGACTGGTTCCCACCAGCCATTCCAGTGGCGAGAAAGAAAATAAGGGTGAAATGACTTTCAGAGGACAGAAAATACTGAAAAGCATGTTGGTGGAAAGTGCTTGGGTAGCCGTTAGAATAGATACTGCTTTATCGCTCAGTTATAACACGTACATAAAAAGAATGCAGCCCAATAAAGCAATCATTCGCATTGCCAGGAAACTGCTGAATCGAATGTATTATACCCTTAAAAACAAACGCCCGTATCAAATGGGAATCGTAGGTCAAAACCTGTAAAAACAATCATATAAATCAAGTGACCGTTTGGCTCGACCTGCGGCAATGATCGCTTAGTAAAGATTACGGCACTTTTATGCTCCCATGAACTGAAAAAGGAATTGTAGCAAATATCTATTTGACTACTGATAGAAGGTTGTTTTTGCGGGATATTTACAGGATAATTTTTATGATTATGCAGTACATTGATATGTAGTGCCGAAATCATATTGTCTAAAAACTCATATAAATATAAAATTATTGTATATCAACACACTCATTATCTGATATATACAATATATATTCATTAAATATTGAAAATATTACTCAATTTATTTGGATTACAACATAGAAGGTCAAGCACTTCGTGTTTTGAGAAAAAATCTCCACACTTACGCAAGCTTCAGGTAGTATTTTTCTCAAAAACCTTGACAGCCCAATCCGTCCACCTAATTAGATAGCTATATTTTTCTTTTTTTTCTTCTTCTTTTTTTTCTTTCTCTTTTCTGGGGGTAAAAATTATTTACGGGCGCAGCAGCTGCTTTTAGTTTTTAATCCTTTAATCCTCCAGTTTATGAGCACTTTTAGTATCAAATCTCATCGGTCG
>CAIQOG010000602.1 GCA_903873355.1 uncultured Bacteroidales bacterium | reverse complement strand
CGGTTATGCTGTTTTTCCATCAACAGGTACATTTTCTGTAAACCATATTGCCAGGTTCCGTATTTCTCCTGATAAAATTCAAGTGGCTTTAAAAGCCTGACCATTGCAATTCCACACATTGTTTTAAAAAATAGGTTATTGGTTAATTAGTAAATCGGTTATTGGTTTTGTTTTGAATACTTCCTTTTGTTTTTGAAGAAAACCAATATAACCATTGATTAATCGTAAACATATTTCATATTGATTTCGTAATTCATTCAATTGAAAATCAGTAATATGATTTTCATCTAAAGCACAAATTAAATGATCAAGTATCTCAGACAATGAACCCCTTGCCTGCCTACAAAATTGAGTGTTTTCCTGAAAATGATACCTTCCATGTCCATCAGCAATATTTGCAGTTACCGATCTGCTTGCTCTGATTAATTGGTCAGTTAATCTGAATTTTTCTTCGTTTGGAAATGTTTTTACAATTAGTGAAATTTGTTTTCTAAAGTTTCTACATTCTTTCCAAACTTCTAAAGTCTCAAAATTATTTGCCATTTATTACTTAAAACTTTGTTGATGTTTTTTTTACCTTAATAATAGAACTATCTTCCCAATTAACCAATCAACTAATCAACTGATAAACAAGAACAAATAAAAAACCCCGACGAAGACGCAGGGGTTTTTTGTGTGTACTATTCTACTGTTACCGATTTGGCAAGGTTGCGTGGTTGATCTACATCGCAGCCCTTCACAATGGCTATATGATATGCGAGCAACTGTAAGGGAATAGCTGCCAGCAGTGGCACCAGACATTCCACAGTATCCGGTATACAAATTGTATAATCGGAAAGATTCTGAACCACCACATCACCTTCAGTAACTATTGAAATAATTTTACCTTTACGTGCTTTTATCTCCTGTATGTTGCTTACCACCTTTTCGTACATACCTGCACTTGGTGCTATAACAACTACCGGCATTTCCTGACTGATAAGTGCAATCGGGCCATGTTTCATTTCGGCTGCAGGATATCCTTCGGCATGTATATAAGAGATTTCTTTCAGTTTTAGAGCGCCTTCCAATGCAACCGGGAAATTATAACCACGTCCCAGGTAGATGAAATTTTGTGCATAGGTAAATGTTTTAGCAAACTCGGCAATAACAGCATTCTGTTTTAGTAAATGTCTTATTTTGTCAGGAATCAACCCAAGTTCAGCAACAATACTTGAATATTGATCTTTATCAAGTGTTCCTTTTTCTTTACCAATAAGCAAAGCAAGCATGGTCAAAACAGTTACCTGAGCTGTGAAAGCTTTGGTTGAAGCTACACCAATTTCGGGTCCGGCATGAGTATAACAACCGGAATCCGTATTACGAGGTATGGATGAACCAACCACATTACAAATTCCAAAAATAAAAGCACCTTTTGATTTTGCAAGCTCTACAGCGGCCAGTGTATCGGCCGTTTCACCCGACTGAGAAATAGCAATAACAATATCGTCCTTATGTATCACCGGTTTACGGTAACGGAATTCAGAAGAATACTCCACTTCCACGGGTATACGGGCAAATTCTTCGATAGCGTATTTTCCAATTAATCCGGCATGCCATGAAGTTCCACAGGCAGTAATAATAATACGGCTTGCATTCATGAATTTTTCCTTATTGTCAATAAAACCCGACAATTTTATTTCATTTTTCTCATGACTTATTCGGCCACGCATACTATCACTCAAGGTTTTAGGCTGCTCGTTGATTTCTTTAATCATGAAGTGCGGATAACCACCTTTTTCCAACTGACTGATTGTCAATTCAAGTTTTTTGATTTCAGGAGTTTTTTCAGCATCACCTATTGTTCTTATTTTCAACTGTTTTCCACGTTGCAGAGTAACAATTTCTTCATCACCAATATATACAACCTGATCGGTATATTCAATGATTGGAGTTGCATCGGATGCCAAAAAGAATTCATTTTCACCAATACCTACTACCAAGGGACTACCTTTGCGGGCGGCCACAATCAGATCGGGTTGACCTTTTTCTATCACTGCAATAGCATAAGCACCAATAACCTGATTCAATGCCAGTTGCACAGCTTTAGTCAAATCAACTTTATTCGATTTTTTTACGTATTCAATCAATTGAATCAACACTTCAGTATCTGTCTGGCTGTGGAAAGTATATCCCTGAGCTTTCAGACCTTCTTTTAATACAGCATAGTTTTCAATAATTCCGTTGTGAATAATTGCCAACTCTTCGGATTGAGAATAGTGTGGGTGAGCATTCACCTGATTTGGTTCACCGTGTGTAGCCCATCGTGTATGAGCAATACCTACATTTCCCTGTATATCTTTCTGTTTTGCAAAATGTTCCAGATCTGAAACTTTTCCTTTAGCTTTGTATACATTTAAATTTCCATCATGCAATAGTGCAATCCCGGCACTGTCATATCCGCGGTATTCAAGGCGCTGAAGTCCTTTAATCAAGATTGGATAAGCATCCCTATTACCAATATAACCTACAATTCCACACATATTATTTTAATTAATAATTAATAATTCAAAATTAATATTTTTTCAAATCTAATATTTACTTTTTCTAATTCGTTCCAGCGCTACAAGTGTTTCTTCCCGGCTACTGAACCCTGAGAAGCGCATAAAACCTTCGCCGCGCACTCCAAAAATTATACCCGGAGTGGCTACAATCTGATTTTCATACAACAATTGTTGGAAAAACTTCCACGATGGTTGATTATCGGGCGTTCTAAACCACACGTATGGTGAACTTACACCACCAAAAACTTTAAACCCGATTGATTTCAATTCATTCCTGATCAAAGCTGTATTTGTGAGATAATAATTTACTAATTCCTGAGTTTCATTTTTCCCCTTTTTACTATAAAGTGCCTCTGCAGCACGTTGTACAAGATATGAAACACCATTGGTATAATTAGCAATCCTCCGATTCCATAATTTGTTCAGCGATACTTCTTCACCTAATTTTGAATATACCATTAATTCGGTTGGGAATATAGTATAACCGCAACGAAGACCTGTAAAACCGGCAGTCTTTGAATAACTCCTTATCTCAACTGCAACTTTTTTAGCACCTTTTATTTCGTATATGCTACGGGGAACATCTGGTTCATTCACAAACGAACAATACGCTCCATCATAAACAATAATGCTCTCATTCTCAATAGCGTAATCAACCCACCGTTTCAGTTCAGTTTTTTTCATAACAGTTCCGGTCGGATTATTCGGATTACACAAATAGATAATATCAACTCTTTCTTTTGGCAATTCGGGGGCAAAACCGGTTTCTTCATTGCAACGCAGGTAAACCACATTGCTCCACTTCATTTCATCTGTAAGTACACCTGCCCTACCGCTCATAATAGTTGCATTTTCATAAACCGGATAAACAGGTTCAGCAATTGCAATTATATTATCCCGACCCAACACATGACCGATATTTCCAATATCTGATTTGGCCCCATCGTTGATAAAAACGCTCTCTTTATCAACACTTATTCCGTAAGAACGGTAATCTTTTACAATCTTTTCAATTAAAAAATCATAGCCCTGAGGCGGACTATATCCTCTGAAAGTGTCGGCAGAGCTCATTTCATCAATAGCATCGTGCATAGCCTGCAGCACTTCGTTTGGTAACGGACGGGTAACATCCCCTATTCCTAAACGAATCAGTTTCGCGTTTGGATGTACCAGCTTATATGCATTTACACGCTTCTCAATTTCGTCGAAACAATAGACTTCTGGAGTTTTCAGATAATTCTCGTTTGCTAAAGCCATCTATGAGAAGAGTTTTTTATTTATCCGGTAAATTACAAACTGCAAAATTGCTCTTTTATTTTCAGTTTATTGAAAAAATGGGAAAGATTGTCGGGAAAAAATCTATTATTTTGAAAAATTACCTTTCTCTGCTTTACTAACAGCACAAGTACCGTTAAAAATAGCGTTGGGTTCTATAATCAACATTCTGGTTTTTACATTGCTTTTAATATTGGCTGTACTTCGCAGCGAAATAGATTCTGAGGCTGTGATATTACCTTCAACTTTACCTATTATTTCGGCACTCACACACGAAACAGAGCCTTTCAGAAAACCATTTGCACCAACAACTACCTTACCCTTACAGGTAATATCACCTTCTATTTCACCATCAATTCTGAAATCGTTTTCAGCAACAATTGATCCTGAAATGCGACTATAACCGCTTAGGGAGTTATAAAGAGTACCTGGGTTATTATTTGATACTTTAGCCATTATTGCTATATATTCTTATTTTTTTGAAGCCTCAAAATTACATTTTTCTTTCCAAATAATAAAATAATTGATAAGAAAATAGCAAAAAGTGATTAAACATCAAACCGGAATTATATTTCCGACACAAAATGGAGTGTAAGATTTCACTATAAATTCTCCTGACAACACAAAACTTATGGGATATAATTCCCAGTCTGTATTTAATTTTCCGTTGAATTCACAGTTTTGATATTATTTGTTTCCAGCAACTTAAGTGAACTATCTTTTTATGAAATTATCAAATCCTCATCTTTTTATTTTCCGTTTGTTAAATATAATATGTTTTCAATTAATTTTTACGTTTTGTAACAAATATTTATTACTTTTGCATATGTATTGTCATTAATCCGGTATGAAAATTTTACATCTGCGAAATAAAGAAATTGATTATCAGCGTTGGAATGAATGTATTTCATTGGCTCACAATGGATTGATTTATGCCTGTACCTGGTATTTGGATGTGGTTTCGCCCGATTGGGAAGCACTTGTAACTGCTGATTACAGCTATGTGATGCCGCTTCCGCTTAAATCGAGATATAAAATTCCATACCTTGTACAACCGGTTCTGACACAGCAACTGGGGATATTTTCTACTCACGAAATTACCGAAAAAATTGTACTGAGATTTATCAAGGAAATTCCATATTTCAGTTACGAACTGGCACTGAACGAATGCAACAATTGCAACAAAGCAGATGCGTTTCCCAATTATTTATTGCCGTTGGAGAAAAATTATCAGGAACTAAAAGCCGGATATTCAACGAATACACAAAGAAATATAACTAAGGCTTCAAAGCTTGGACTGCATATTGAACAGTTGACGCCAGACCAATATATCCGGTTTTATTTTTCGGTGGATAAACAATTTCTTTCGCCCCGACAGCCGGTATTAGAGCAACTTTTAAGCAAGGGAGTTGAGCAAAATGCAATGGAGCTTTTTGGTGTATATTCGGCTGATAATGAACTGATAGCAGCACTTTGTCTGCTAAAAACTGCCAACAGGTTGATTTACCTTTTGCCGGTTTCAAACGAGTTGGGCAAGAAATCGTTTGCCATGTTTCTTCTTATTGATGAACTTATAAAAGGTCATGCAACAAAACCAATGATTTTCGATTTCGAAGGATCACGCATCGAAGGCGTTGCACGGTTATATTCGGGATTTGGAGCTAAAAACAAACCTTATTATATACTAAAACGCTTCCGCCCTTCGTTTTTAGTGGGGAAAATAACTTCTAAGGAAACAAAGTGAAAATGATAATTATTAATTGTTAATGATTAATGATAAACTATAACTATTAACCAATTGACAAAAGTTCTCTTCATATCGCAATGGTACCCGCACCGGTACGATCCCATGTTTGGGTTATTTGTGCGGAAGCATGCCGAGGCAGTTGCATTGTATGCCAATGTAGCCGTGCTTTACGTGCATCCCGACCCATTGATAAAAAAGAGAGAAATTGTGATAACATCCGAGCATGGTTTTCAGGAAATAATTGTTTATTATCCATCTTCCGGAAAATCAATATGGGGAAATACCCGTAAAAGGATTGAATATTTACTTTCTTACAAAAAAGGATTTGAGATACTGTTTGACTCCTGGGGCTTACCAGACATTATTCAGGTCAGCGTTTTTACCCGAACACCATTGATTGCTGCGTGGCTGAAGAAACGTTATAAAATACCTTACACAGTAATCGAACACTGGACGCGATATTTCAGGGAAAAAACCTTTAACAGCAGGATTCATCGTATGTTATCGACATTTGCAGCCCGCAATGCCGATGCAGTGATGCCTGTAACCCTGCATCTGCAAAAATCCATGGAGAATCACGGTATGCACAATATGAACTATCGGATTATCAACAATGTAGTGGATGATTTGTTTTTCGACCGACTGGCAACACCCACATCAAAGAAAATCCGGATTCTAAACGTAACGTGCTTTGATGATGCACAGAAAAATCTGAGTGGGCTGATTAATGTAATTCAGGCATTGCAAATTAAACGACAGGATTTTGAACTTGTACTGGTAGGAAAAGGTATAGATTTTGAACATATCAAAGAATTGGCGGTTGAAAAAGGCTTGGATGACAATGTGATTAAGTTTACAGGAATGCTTACCGGCGAAGAGCTTGTTAAAACCTATCAGGAAAGTCATTTCACAGTGTTATTTTCTAATTACGAAAATATTCCGGTGGTTATATCCGAGAGTTTTGCCTGTGGTTTACCGGTTATTTCGACTAATGTAGGTGGAATTGCCGAACATATTGACCAAAGTAATGGGTTACTTATCCACAAAGGCGATGAACAGGCACTTTTCAATGCAATAGACCATATGCTTGATCATCACTCTGAGTATAATTCCGAAGAAATCAGAAATAAAGCAATGGAGCGGTATAGTTATAAATCAGTGGGAAAAGAGATGATGAATATATATCAGGAAATACTGAAAAAATAATCCTTACTTAGCAATTATAAATTGTAATTCCTGTTTCTGCCAACTCAACAATCCTCGCAAACAAACTCTTAGAATCAGCTCTGAAAAAGCTACTTCCACTAATAGTAAATTGTTCAAAACAGGACTTATTCAGATATTTCCTTACAAAACCAGGCAGATTCCGATTTGTAATATTAGCATGTGCCACTAAGGTATTCACAGTTATAATTTCGCCATCCTTCAACTTCACTTTTCCGGCAAAAACCTCATCAGTTCGTGTCTTTAACGGAAATTTTTCTTTTAAAACATCTTCCGGGCAATGAACAAACGACAAGTAATGACAGCTAACTCCCACCCCCACAATAATAGCATTATATTTCATCATCTTGTAATACGGACTCATCTCGCCACATGGATAAATGGATGTATGGTGGTCGCAAATCAGTTCTTCAGCATGCTTTCCAATGGCTAAAATCGAATTTATAGGATGAATACTTCTCAGTGCCTTAGGGTGCTGGCGGGCAATTTCGGGTAGAACTCCCATAACGGTTCGGGAATTTTCAATGTCAAAAATCTTATCCTTTTTAAAGTAATCCTCCGCCCGATAATTAAATTGCCAGCATGGAAAAACCAATGTACCCTCATCACCTACTATTTCAAGCAAAATTTCTAATATTCTTTCAGCCGGAACTTCTGTATTTATGAAATCCATCGAACTATGTATAAAAACCACAGATCCGTTTTTTATGCCAAGCCGCTGTGTAAGTAATTTCCTGAGTCTTTCTTCCGAAAGTGGTTTATACAAACTCTTTCTATAGGTATAATATGCATAGCGTATCTTTGAAAAGGATTTTTTGGATACAACTTTATATAGTAACTTGCTTATAATCATAGTTTTGGTGTGTTTTGATTATATTCTAAACCTGAGAATGTACAAAATTCCGCATCCGGATAATTCTTTTGTATTTCCCGAACAAAACCTTCCATTAATTCAAACGAATAATCACTCATGCTTTTGGGATGTGAAACAACTGAAAACATGAGCAGATCTTCTGATTTATATTTTCTCACCTGATAATCAACAATATGCAACAGGTATTTCAACGAAAGCGTATAATTATCGAAAGAAAGCATCCGTGCAGCAAATAACATTTTTAGTTTGGAGATTATATCGATTTTTTCTTCCGAATGTATCATTCCACCATGACTTAGAGGCGCTCTGAAAGCATATTTTTTCATTTTAAACAACGTTGGGATTTCAAAAGGTGATTTTGGAATGGTAGCAATAGGTATTTCCAAAACACCTGAATTTGCTGACGAATTTTGAAAATTTTTAGCATCAATAAACCAGTTTGGTTTTTTGGGAAGCTTTGTAAAATCAACTTCAGAAATGGTTGATTTGAAAAAATATCCCGGTGCTATAGAACTGTCAAAAAGGATTCCTTCGGTTTGTAACGCTTTAAAAATTTCAGTTGTACAAGGAGCAATATTGTAACCACCTGCCCGATATGCAATGCATTGATATTCAGGGTTTACTTCCCGACAAATAGTATTTAATTCTTCAATGCCTGACCTGATAATCCCGCTAATTCCGCCAAATTCCGAATTATTTTTAAAATCTGAAAGTCCAAAATCCGGGGAAGGATGATAATCTGAATCTTTGTATGAAGTTGTGAGCCAATGCGGATGTATATGTAACTGCACATCATGACCTTTAACTAAAGCATTTTGCAACTGACTTTTAAAGGGTTTATAAAAATCATCTTTATCCCAACTCTGAAATTGCTTTGCACAAAGGATATCAGTGAAAAAATTAACCTTGGCACCTAATCGATCAGCTAAATCCAAAACCCGTTGTGTAGGTTCGAAAAGTGCAGATTCATAGGAAGTTTTCAATTTTCCTAATGGCAATTCATGGTCAAAAGTAAGTAATATTTTTAATCTCATTTGTTAGTGTTGACTTTGCAAAATTAGCAATAAGTTTTAATCAATAGTTATTTTCCAAAATTCAATTATATATTTGTTGCCGTAATGAGTCAGATTCAATTAAGTTTGTTTCATTTAACTTTTTCAGTTCTAAAATGGAATAAAATTACATTACTTTTGTACTACATTCTTCAATAACAGGAATATAATTATAGAAAACATCAAATTAAAAAATGACAAACAGTCAACGGCTACATGCCATATACCGGATTTTCCGCAAATTAATTCTGAAACCATCATCGGTATTTCTGGTACTAAAAGACGAAACCGAATACCAATCGTACCTGCTAAAGAAATACGGTAAAACCCAGTTACCAACAGTCGACATTAATAATTTTCTGCAAAACGGAACAGCAGAAGTAAACCATTTCACTTTTTTGGATGGTTCTTCCCTCCTCACCGACCTTGCTCTACTCAAATCGGTTGCTGCCTCTTTTAAAAATTGTGATTACATGGAAATAGGTACCTGGCGTGGTGAAAGCATTCTGAATGTGTCCGATACAGGAGCAAACTGCACTTCAATTAATCTATCGCCCGAAGATATTATTGCCATCGGATTGGATGAAAAATATGCACACCTGCACGGTTGTCTGATTACAGATAAAACAAAGATCAAAAGCGTTTATGCCAACTCGCTGACCTTCGATTTCAGTACATTGAATCAGAAATACGATTTGATTTTCGTTGATGGCGACCATACATACGAGGCTGTGAAATCCGACAGCGGCAAAGTCTTTGAACTGCTGAAAGATGAAAACTCCATGATAATCTGGCACGACTACGGCTATAATCCCGAAACTCCCCGTCATTCGGTAATTGCAGCCATTCTCGATGGACTTCCGGCTTCTGCACATCAACATGTTTATCACGTGTCGAACACCATTTGTGCTGTTTATACCCGCCGTAAAATGAATTCTGTTATACTCGAATCTCCGGTTAAACCTGACAAAGTATTTAGTGTTCAATTGAAAAACATTCCGTTTGAATTGTAAGCCCCATGCAAACCCGCTACCGTAACCTGAAAAGCAAAGTTATCAACAATACGAAAGTGGTTGAGAATTACTTTTTTATGACAGCCTTACAGGTTATAAATTCACTTTTCGGCATTCTGATTTACCCTTATCTCATTCGGGTTCTTGGTGCAGGAAGTTATGGTTTATATGTATTTGCACTTTCGGTAACATCGTATTTTATAGGGTTTATTACATTTGGTTTTACTATGCCGGCAGTAAAGGGAATTGTAGAAAACAAAGATAACCCTCAGGCCAAAAGTAAAATCGTATCGAGCGTACTGACTGCCAAATTCTATCTGTCTTTACTTTCTACACTGATTTTTGTAGTTTTACTTTTCAGCATACCTGTCATGAAAAATCACAAACTTATCTTTGCGATATGTTTCAGTCAGATATTTGCCGAAACATTGCTGCCCGTATGGTATTTTCAGGGTGTTCAGAAAATGAGGATAATAACCTATATTCAGCTCGGAATCAAGGTTTTATCACTGCCCTTTATATTCCTTTTTATCCATAAACCTGACGACTGTTATATTTATGTGCTGATTGCCTCATTTTCACTTGTTATCGGAGCAATACTGTCAAATGTATTTTTAGTAACCAAAGAAGATATCCGCATTAAACTTGTTTCAGTCACTTCATTAAAAGCTTACTTTAACGACGCCTTACCGTTCTTTTGGTCAAACTCTACTGCTACCATCAAACAGGAAAGTGTAACTATTATTATCGGAGCATTTTTCGGTATGCGCGATGTGGCTTACTACGATCTGGCCAATAAAATAATATTATTGCCCCGCATGCTAACAACGAATATAAATGGTGCGTTGTTTCCCAAAGTAATGGAACGAACTGATAAAGCCTTAATTAAAAAGATTATACGCTACGAAATGCTTATCGGTCTGGCTGTTATCCTTTCTGTGGTTTTATTTGGTTACTGGATAATCCTGCTTCTGGGTGGAAGACAAATGGTTGATGCCTATCCGTTGGCTATCATTATAAGTGCTTCTATGATGGTTTGGCTGATTGTGGGCTCTTATATCAATTTTATTTTTGTGCCACAAAACAAGTATTATTTTGTGACACGCAACCAGTTTATGGCATTTATCAGTTTTATAGTGTTTTGTGTAATTGGTATTCTCATCTTTCATACAATAGCAGCAGTTGTTCTGGCACTTACACTCTCCGGATATTGCGAAATTGTGTATTGTAACTATCTGATTCGTAAACACAAGCTTTTATGAACCCCAAAGTATCTATATTAGTTTCTGTGTATAATGCTTCAGCATATATCGAAAAATGTGCTGAAAGTCTTTTCAATCAGACTTTTGAAAGTATTGAATTCATTTTCGTAAACGATGTCACACCCGATGATAGTATTGAAAAAATTCTAAAATCTATTGAAAAATTTCCTGACCGAAAAAGTCAGATTAAAATTATAAATCACACTGATAACCGGGGAACATCTGCTTCCAGAAACACTGCACTCGATGCTGCAAAGGGCGATTATATATTGGTTATTGATTGTGATGATTATATTGAGCCTGATACAGTTGAAGAACTCTACAAACATGCTGTTGCAGAAAATGCCGATGTAGTTGTTTCCGATTTTTATCTTGAAACAGAACATAAAACTGTTATTGTAAAAGACTATGTATCAGCGAATACAAAAGATTTATTCAACGATTTTATTGTATACGACCGCTTTATCACGGTACTTTGGAACAAATTGATTCGACGCACATTATTTCAGAAACCGGAATGCAGAGCTCCAGAAGAATTAAATTTTCTGGACGACAAGCATGTGATAGCCAGAATGTATTATTATGCCCAAAAGGTGGTAAAAGTTGATAAAGCTTTTTATCATTACAACAAAACAAACCCTGTGGCAGTGACGCAAACAAGAAGTAAAACTCACTTTGAAAATGTTTTGTTATACTGGTGCCTATTTGATGAATTCTTAAAACATCAAGGAGTATTTGAACAATACAAACATTATCTGGATATTGGAAAAATTAGAAGTAAAGTGAGTCTTCTGATTGATACTGACTCATACAAACTGCGGAAAGAATACTCTAAAATGTTTTGCGAAGAAGAGAAACTGGTTAAAAACGAGTTTCACAAAGGACAAAAACTTATGCTTTTGCTTATTCAAAATAAATTATTTATTTTAGCGCATCTTTTCCACAAGCTACTTATTGTTAAACGTGATTTATCTAACCTTTAACTTCTATGAATCCAAAAGTTTCAATACTTGTACCTGTATTTAAAGTCTCCAGATTTATTGACAAATGCGCTGAAAGCCTTTTCAATCAGACTTTCAAAGATATAGAATTCATTTTTGTAAATGACAATACACCTGACGAAAGTATTGAAATACTTGAAGAAGTAATTAAACGTTATCCTGCCCGAAAAAACCGAATTACAATTATTGATCACAAAGCAAATCAGGGACTTGCAGCATCGAGGAACACTGCTTTAGATGCTGCAACCGGCGATTATATTGCAGTTGTTGACAGTGATGATTTTATTGAACCCGAAATGATCGATGTGTTATACAAAAAAGCAATTGAGACAAATGCTGATATTGTTGTTTCTGATATGATTATGGAATATCATAATCGGACAGAAATTCTTGTAGATTACCTTTCAGAGAATAAAGATGACCATTTTGGTGATATAATTCGGAACATTGAATCGCATACGTTTCTTTGTAATAAATTAGTACGTCGCCAGCTTTATCTTCGTCGCGATTGCCGCGTTCCTCATGGTTTGGATTATTACGAAGACAGGCATGTTATGACCCGGCTTTATTATTTTGCAAAGAAAATTGTAAAAGTAAATCAGGCTTTTTACCATTATGTTCATTACAATTCATCCGCTATTACAAAAAATAAAACGAGGATGCATTTCGAGAATGTTGTTATTTTCTGGAATTCATTCGATGAATTTCTTATAGAACATAATGAATTTGATAATTATAAAAGTATTATTTCATTAGCAAAAGCACAAAGCAAAGTGCGGCTTATGATAGATACCAATTCCATGACTTTACGAAAAGAATATGCCGATATTTTTGCATGGGAAGTAGACCAAAACATTAAGGATTTTAAATTCGGGGAACAAGTTTTGATTATTCTGCTAAAAAATAAGCATTACCATACTATACAATTGCTTCATAACTACTGGAAAAGGAAAAGTAAGAGCATAAAACATCTGCATGAGTAATTCTTTGGTTAAACAACTCTTCACTCTTTTTTTGTTTGCAAATTCTATCTTTGCGGTTTCGCAATCTACATGGCCTTCAAAAACATGGGATTCAGCTGTGAACATCTCTTCGTTATTTCCAACATCGGTAGCCGAATTAAGCGGAATGTACTGGAATTCTGCAACTAATCGCTTGTATTGTGTTGCTGATGAAGGTGTTGTGTACATTTTGACTCTGAATAAAACCACTAATACTTTTAGCCTTACTTCAACATTAAGTAATATGGGAGGTCCCGAAGGAGTTACGATGGTGAATAATGCGTTAAATGAGTTTTATACTATCGACGAAAATAGTTACGAGATACGAAAATATACTCATAATGCCGATTTTTCAGGGCTTACAAAGTCAAAATACTGGTCGTTATTGCAATCACTATCTCCTATGTCGGATACAGGAAATACAGGTCCGGAAGGTATTGCTTTTGTTCCTGACAGTTATCTGTCCAAAATCGGATTTATAAGTTCTGCCACTGGAAAGGCATATATTTCTGCCAAAGGAATGGGTGGTTTATTATTCATTTCCCATCAGGACGGTGGTTATGTTTGGGTATTTGATATTAATCCTTCAACCAACAACGATTTTCTGTATGTCGGGAAGTATAAAACAAATCGTACCGAAAGCTGCGATCTGACTTTTGACCAATCAACCGGCTTGTTGTACATACTGCATAATACCGGAGATAATTATCTTGAAATAACAGATCTAAAAACAACAGTTGTAAGCAGCGAATACAAATTAAACACCCTAAAAGAGTTTTTTATTCCAAACCCGGCTTCAGGGAGTAACAATGTAGAAGGATTTGCCATGATGCCTAAATATCCCGATTACGCTAACGTAAGTGCATGGCTTTGCAGAGATGTAAAAGCCTCCAGCAGCGATCAAAGTGATTGTATCCGGTGGTTTTATCCGTTTAGTGCCGATGGCAGTGATATCCGAACATCAATTTCTGAACCGTTTGCAAATTCTGTATCATTTACCGTTCAACCAAACCCGGCAAGCACCCGAATTGTCATTGACAATCAAAATTCAGAGTTAAATAATTGTTACATAACATTATATTCTCCTGTAGGACAATTAATTTCAAATCAAACCACTTCACATTTTCCATTCATAATAGATATTAGCAATCCGAAAAACGGGATTTATCTTGTAAAAATTACTTCAGACAACAAGTTTCAAACCGTTAAAACATTTATAAAAACGAATGATTGAATCACTAACACAAACGATAACAGTTAAAGAACATCAAACTGCATCTGAATATGGTTCAGGATTATTACCTGTCTTTGCAACCCCCGCTTTGGTTGCCTTAATGGAAAATACTGCCATGCAACTAATTGAATTACCCGAAGGAAACTCGAGTGTGGGAATTTCAATCAATGTAAAACATATGAAAGCCAGTGCAGTAGGTGAAACGATTAACTGCAAAGCCATTCTAACAGCTGTTGAAGGTCGTAAATACACGTTCGAACTTACTGCAACTGACAGTTCAGGCGATATCATTGGTACTGGAACTCACGAACGGATTTTAGTAGATGTGGAACGATTCTTGGCAAAACTAAATCAGAAATAACTTTATAAATAAAAATAGGTTAAAACCTTTTTACCACAACTTTGTTTGAAAAATAAAAAGTACTTTTGCACCGAAATTTAAAATTCATTCCAAAATGGACGACGACCCTGCGATACGAAATTTAGTAAGAATCATCCCGGTTCAGTAGGTAGTCTGTAATAATCTCACCACAGTCACCTTTTGAATCGCAAAGAAAAGGAGGTGACAATGACATCACAAATCACATTTTACTTAAGCCAGGTAATTGGCTCTAAGATTTATGACCTGCATGGTACCCGATTGGGTAAGGTCATGGATATATACGTAAATGCAACACCTGAGATTTCAGCTCAGGAAGAAGCTTTTCGTCCGATATTTGTTGCACTGAAGACCAAAATTGATGGCACGGTGCGATATCTCGACTATCAATACATTCAGATTTCCGGGAAACAACAAAAATATAAGTTTAGCTGTTCGGAAATTATTGAATTACCTGAAACAACTCTGCACAATAGTCTTCCGCTTGCAAAAAACATTCTCGACAAACAAATAGTTGATATTAATGGACGTAAACTGGT
>CAIQOG010000601.1 GCA_903873355.1 uncultured Bacteroidales bacterium | reverse complement strand
TTCCAATTATTGGGATTGGTGCTTCAGCGGGTGGATTAGAAGCATTAGAACAGTTTTTTGAAAACATGCCGGTTGATAGCGGTTTGGCCTTTGTAGTTATTCAGCATCTCGATCCCGACCATGTGGGTATTATGCCCGAATTGCTTCAGCGAATCACAAAAATGAAGGTTTTTCAGGCTTCTGACAAATTGCTGGTTAAGCCTAATCATGTTTATGTAATTCCTCCCAATAAAAGTATGTCTATTCTTCGGGGTGCATTATTTTTGTTTGAGCCGATAGAAGCCAGAGGTCTTCGGCTTCCAATCGACTATTTTTTCAAATCACTGGCTATTGACCAGAAAGAAAAAAGTGCAGGAATTATACTATCAGGAATGGGCTCTGATGGAAGTCTGGGAATCAAGAAAATTAAAGAAATGAATGGAATTGTATTGGTACAAGAGCCTACCAATGCGAAATTCGATGGAATGCCCCGAAGTGCTATAAATGCGGTTCATGTTGATATTGTTGCTCCAGCCAGTGAGTTGCCGTCCACGCTAATTAATTCTTTGAAACATATACCTGTTTCCACTTCAGATATAATTACAGACGTTAAAAACTCAAGCAATCTCGAAAAGATTATCCTGCTGCTCCGGGCTCAAACCGGACATGATTTTTCGTTTT
The DNA here is from genome assembly GCA_903873355.1 of uncultured Bacteroidales bacterium. The sequence continues at coordinate 1,522 of CAIQOG010000601.1, read as the reverse complement.
ACAAGAAGAATACCATGTTTCGGCGCATTGAAAGACGCATGAATGTTCATCAGATTGAGAAAATACATAATTACGTTCGTTTCCTGCAAGAAAACCCAACCGAAACCGAAATTCTGTTCAAAGAATTACTTATCGGTGTTACCAATTTCTTTCGTGATGCCGCAGTATGGGAAAAATTAAAAACAGAAATTTTCCCTCAGATGTTTGCCGAATTTCCAAACGGATATGCCTTTCGGGCATGGGTAAGCGGTTGTTCCACAGGCGAAGAAGCTTATTCTTTGGCCATTATTTTTAAAGAAGCTTATGAAGCTATAAAACTTGAAAAGAATTTCAGCTTACAGATTTTTGCAACCGATCTGGAAGTTGATGCTATTGAGAAAGCCCGAAAAGGTGAATATCCCACGAATATTGTGGCCGATGTTTCACCCGAACGAATCAGTCAGTTTTTCAGCAGTAATCAAAATGGTTTCAAAGTGAATTCTTCCATACGCGAAATGGTGGTTTTTGCTCCTCAAAATGTGATAAAAGACCCGCCATTCACTAAACTGGATTTCCTTTCGTGCCGGAATATGCTGATTTATATGGAACCTGAATTGCAAAAAAAACTGATTACTCTTTTCCATTACAGTCTTAATCCAAAAGGAATTATGTTGCTCGGAAGTGCCGAAAATGAAAGCTCCGGAAATAGTTTTTTCAAAATAATGGATCCTAAATTGAAATTCTTTAAACGTTCTGAATTACCTAAAATACCCGAATTATCTAATTTTCCAAGTTCTTTTTCTCAACGAAAAATCACATTAACAGAAGCACAACAAAAACCAATGAAAGAAATAGAAAATATTCAAACCCTTGCCGACAGATTATTACTCCAGCGATTTTCGCCGGCCAGTGTGCTGATTAACGATCAGGGCGACATACTTTACATTACCGGAAAAACAGGAAAATACCTCGAACCTGCTGCAGGGAAAGCAAATATGAATATATACGCCATGGCACGTGAGGGTTTAAATGCCATGTTGACAGGTGCTATCCGCAAAGCAAAGCAAAACTACGAACCGTTGCTGTTGAAAAATTTAAAAGTTGGCACAAACGGAGGAACTCAATTTGTGGATATTACAATTCAACAAATTGAGAAGCCGGAAACTCTGAAAGGTTCCATTATTATTGTTTTTGCCGATATAAGTACACCTGCTTCTGAAAATCAGACAAAAAAGGCAAATGGTAAGATTACTTCAGCGCGGCATCAGGAACTCGAAAATGAACTTCAACATGCTAATGAAGAACTTCAAAGTACACGGGAAGAAATGCAGACTTCGCAGGAAGAATTAAAGTCAACCAATGAAGAATTGCAATCAACCAATGAGGAATTGCAATCGACTAACGAAGAACTGACTACTTCGAAAGAAGAAATGCAAAGTCTGAACGAAGAACTACAAACTGTGAATATAGAACTTCAAAGTAAAATCGGTGATTTTGTACTGGCTAATAATGATATGATTAACCTGCTTAACAGCACCGATAT
>CAIQOG010000600.1 GCA_903873355.1 uncultured Bacteroidales bacterium | reverse complement strand
AATTTTGCCGGTACACAGGATTAAACATTGATCAGGTTGCCCCGTTTATTGCGGGTTAGTTCCTCGTGTATGGATGAAGTATGGCAAAGCCATATCAACACCCAACATAAAGTATGAAAAAAAGCCGTATTGGTTGCAACAATACAGCTTTCATTCTAATCTCACAAAACACCCTCTCTATTCCCCTTTTTTTTGAATATAACCGATTGGATTTCTCGGTTTATTCTCCAATTCCTTTTGACTCGCCAGCTCTGTCAAAGCCTGATAAATATCATTAAACTGCATATTAGTGTCAACCATAAACTCCTCCAGCTTACGGTTTAGTTCCACATACCCTAAAGCATATTGGCGCAGTATTACAAATGCTCGCATAATTTGTACGTTTACCTCAATAGCTTTTTCACTTCGTAGCACGCTCGAAAGCATGGCAACACCTTGTTCTGTGAATACTGTAGGGTTCACAGAACTGTGTTTTAGGCTTTCAGGGAACTGGTCACAAATTGTGACCAGTTCATTCCATTCTTGTTTTGTCAGTTCAAACATAAAGTCCGGAGGAAAGCGATTGATATTTCGCTTTACAGCTTGCTTCAGTACTTTTGTTTTTACTTCATACATTTCGGCCAGATCAAAGTCCAGCATAACACGAAGTCCTCTGACCTCAAAAATTTTGTTTTGGATTAGTTGTAGCTCCATAAATATTATTGATTATTGGGTGATTTATAATTGGAAGGCGTTTTCCATTTCTTTGAGTTTGCCTGAAAGAACGCCCATATCATGTCCAATTTTATTATCCGTTATCCTGGCATAAATCTGGGTTGTTTTGATATTTGTATGGCCAAGCATTTTCGATACTGTCTCAATTGGAACGCCCTGTGACAGTGTGATTGTGGTGGCAAAGGTATGTCTGGCCAAATGGAAAGTCAGATTCTTTTTAATTTCACATAAGTCACCGATTTCTTTCAAATAAGCATTCATTTTTTGATTACTGGTTATCGGTAAAATTTTTCCTTCAGGCAACTTGCCTTTGTATTTTTCCAGAATCTTTTTTGGAACTTCAAGCAGCGGAATGTTTGAGTTTACATTCGTTTTCTGACGTTTAGTCATAATCCAGAGGTTGTCGTCAAATGAGGTGCGGATATTGCTCTGTTTTAAATTATACACGTCAATATAAGCCAGTCCGGTAAAGCAGGAAAAGATAAAGATATCACGCACATATTCAAGTCTTGGTATTTCAATTTTCTTCTTAAAGATTAATTCTAGTTCTTCTTTAGTCAGGTAACCCCGGTCAACCTTGTTCAATCGTATCTTATAATTGGAAAATGGATCATGAGGCATCCAGCCATTATTCCGGGCAATCAAAATAATTCGTTTAAAGAACTGCATAAACTTAGCAGTTGTATTTGCATTGCATAGGCAGTCTACTCGTAAGTAGGTTTCAAAGTCAGAGATAAACATGTGGTTTATTTCTGCAAATGGAATATCGGATAAATTATATTTTTTTCGCAGAAAGCTGGTAGTGTGTTTCAGTGTTACCTCATATTTTTGATGTGTAGCTTTGGATTTACTTATTCCGATTAGGCTTTTTACATCGGCATTATGTTTCTTGAATAATTCAAGTAAAGTTTGTTGCTTAGTATTAATCCCAAGAAAGATATTTTTGACTTTCTCAGCATTCACCGATTGCATTCTTTCTAGTTCCTGATGGTAGATTCTGTTTAAAATCGATTTTGTGTTGTCGATAAGAGCATTGATTTCAAGTGCTTTTAAACCTCTTCCAGTCATTTTTCCCGATCTCACATCCCAATGACCAGGATCAATGTCGGTTTTCATACTAAAGCGAGTTTCATTTCCGTCAACGGTGATGCGGCACATGAGAGGTACGTTTCCGTTCTTTTTCTGTTTGTCTCTTTTCAGAAAAAAGAGTACATTGAATGTTGTTTTCATAATCTCAAATTGAATTACAAAGTTAGACTTAATAAATTGTTTATGAGAGTTATGCAGGCTGCCAATATCGGACAGGAAAGTGCCTATTTCGGACAAATCGTACCCCTTTTGGGGAAAACAGAAAAGGGGTATGAATTAGGAAAGAAAGCAGGTCGATTTTTGTCTTTTTTCTGTCCTTTTTGTGGGAACGTATAACAAAGAAAAAACCCTACAAATCACTGAATTTGTAGGGTTTGACTCCTTTTTGTCGCTAACTTTCGTAGCTATTTTGCGGAGAGAAAGGAACTTGTAACCTCTCAGTTTCTTGTTGAATTTCAGCAAGTTACACCTGCTTGATTTGAATGTCCACCTAGTTTTCCACCTCGAAAGAATGAACTAAAAATGCGGAATTTTTATGTATCAAAGATACGGATTTTATTTAGTATATCAATGCTAAGAGGACTATTTTTTAGTATAGTATATGGCAATTATATATGAAGATAACTAACTTTTGGTATGGTGTTTCTGTCTGTTATCCTTT
>CAIQOG010000599.1 GCA_903873355.1 uncultured Bacteroidales bacterium | reverse complement strand
ATTCACTACTTAGATATTGTGGATTGCAATGCCGGTGACCATGGAAAAGCATTTGCCACTAATTTCAATCCGGAAATCAACATTCGCGAGGTTTCACAACGCGGAAAATACTGGGAAAACGGACAATGGGTGGAAACTGAACCACACGAAATTCACAAACCACTAAACTATCCTGAAATTGGCCCGAAAGAATCCTATGTAATTTACCACGAGGAATTGGAATCACTGGTAAAAAACTTCCCGACTATCAAACGTGCCCGTTTCTGGATGACATTCGGTCAGGAATACCTGACTCACTTACGTGTAATTCAGAACATTGGTATGGCCCGTATTGACGAAGTAGAATACAATGGAGTTAAAATCGTTCCAATCCAGTTCCTGAAAGCGGTTCTTCCAAATCCCGGCGATTTGGGCGAAAACTATACCGGTTGGACTTCCATCGGTTGCCGCATCAAAGGTGTTAAAGACGGTAAAGAAGTGACTTACTACGTTTACAACAACTGTAGCCACGAAGCTGCTTTCAAAGAAACCGGAACTCAGGGCGTAAGCTACACTACCGGTGTTCCTGCTATGATTGGTGCTATGATGTTTATGAAAGGCATTTGGAAAAAAGCTGGTGTGTATAATGTGGAAGAATTCAATCCCGATCCGTTTATGGAACAACTGAATATCCACGGTTTGCCATGGGTGGAACAACACAATATTGATTTGGAATTGTAAAATCGTCTAAAACTATGATTTTTATGATTAAATGATTGTTGTGATTTTTGGGTTACAACAGTCATTTTTTATAATATGCTAAGATTCATTTAATTATGATTGATGAAAAGTATAAATACTCGAAATTAACTGAGACAATTATTGGTTGTGCAATGGAAGTTCACAAAATTCTTGGAAATGGTTTTCAGGAAGTGATATATCAACGCGCATTAGAAATGGAAATGAATCTTCAAAGAATTAATTTTAGTCGCGAGTTTGAAATGCCAATTTTTTATAAGAACACTAGAATTGGAACTCGTCGCGTTGATTTTCTTGTTGAAGATGTTATTTCTGTTGAAATTAAAGCAGTTATTCAATTGGAAGATGTACATTTGGCACAAGCTATCAATTATCTTGAGGCTTACAATTTAGAAATAGGACTATTGATAAACTTTGGCTCAAAAAGTTTGACTTTCAAAAGACTAACCAATTCAAAGTTTAAATCATAACGATTAAGAATCATATTTATCATTTAATCATATAAATCATAGTGCAGACGAACAACATTCCTTCTCCCTGCTACGTTCTTGATGAACAGGCATTTCGCAAGAATCTGGAACTCATTAAATCAGTAAAAGACCGGGCTGGTGTTGAAATTATTCTGGCTTTCAAGGCTTTTGCTATGTGGAGTGCTTTTCCCATTGTGCGGGAATATATTCCGTATTCCACTGCCAGCTCACTGGCCGAGGCCCGACTGGCTTATGAGGAAATGGGCAGCAAAGCGCATACCTACGGACCGGCTTATACCGATCGCGAATTCCCTGAAATAATGCGTTGCAGCAGTCATGTCACATTCAATTCGCTGCAGCAGTTTGAGCGTTTTTATCCGCAAACCCAGTTTGAAAATATCTCCTGCGGATTGCGAATAAATCCTGAATTTTCGGATGTGGAAACGGATTTGTACAACCCCTGCGCTTCCGGCTCCCGTTTAGGCATTGTAGCCGATTTATTGGGTGAAGAATTGCCCGTAGGGGTGGAAGGGCTTCATTTTCATACACTTTGTGAATCGAGTTCTTTCGATTTAGAAAAAACACTCGCTGTTGTAGAAACAAAATTTGGAAAATACTTTTCGCAGATTAAATGGCTCAATATGGGTGGCGGTCACCTGATGACACGCGAAGGTTATGACGTGGAGCATTTGATTACTCTGCTGAAAAATTTTCAGGCAAAATATCCGCATCTGCAACTCATTCTGGAACCCGGAAGTGCCTTTACATGGCGAACAGGCGT
>CAIQOG010000598.1 GCA_903873355.1 uncultured Bacteroidales bacterium | reverse complement strand
GTAGAACAAACTTTCGAACTAACAGCAACCGTGCAACCACAGTTAAAGAATAGTATTGCACCCTCCGCTCCGGGTAGAATCCGCGAAATCCTTGTTGAAGTAGGCAGTCATGTGGTAAAAGGACAAAAAATCGTTCAAATGGACGTTGCAAATCTTTCCAATTCTGAAACTCAGATTGAAAACATGAAACGGGTTTACAAACGCGTTCAGGAATTGTTTAATGTGGGTGGCGCATCGCAACAGGAATTAGATAACGCCAAGCTTCAATTGGATGTAGCACAGACCAGCCTGAAGAACTTATCCGAAAATACATATTTATTAAGTCCAATCAGTGGTGTGGTTACGGAGCGCAACTACGACAGTGGCGATATGTATTCAGCTCAGCGTCCGGTTTTGGTGGTTATGAACATCAATCCGGTAAAGTTGCTTATTAATGTTTCTGAATCATTTTATTCAAAGGTAAAAACAGGTATGCCTGTGAAAATTGGATTTGATGTTTTTGGAAAAGAAAGTTTTCGTGGAAATGTAAGTCTGATTTACCCAACAATTGACGAACGTACCCGTACATTCCCTGTCGAAATAAAAGTGAACAATAACAATAATAAAATCCGTCCGGGAATGTTTGGACGCGTAATACTGGAATTTGGAAAAATAAAACACGTTGTTGTACCCGATGTTGCAATTGTAAAACAAGCCGGTTCAGGCGCAAAATTTGTATTTGTTTACAGCAATGGAAAAGTTCAATATAAACAAGTAGAGCTTGGTCGTCGTGACAATACTGATTTCGAGGTTCTTTCAGGTTTGAATGCAGGTGATCAGGTTGTAGTAGCTGGTCAGTCAAAATTGGTTGACGGAGCAGAAGTAAAAGTTATTAAATAAGTTAACAGTTAATAGTAGGTAGTTGATAGTATAGGGTCTTTTTATACCTCTTATCTTTTGCCACTTACATGCTAAAAAAATAAAGAATATGAGTTTATACGAAAGTTCAGTGAGAAAGCCTGTAATGACTTCGATTATATTTATCGCGGTGGTTATTCTGGGACTTTTCTCTTACAATAAATTGCCAATTGATTTGTTGCCAAAGATAGAAACCAACACCATTATGGTTATGACGACTTATAATGGTGCAAGTGCCTCCGATGTTGAAACAAATGTAACAAAGCCGCTTGAAAGTTCACTCAATACGGTTTCCAACCTGAAAAATATTAAGTCTACTTCAAAGGAAAATCGTTCAGTTATCACGATGGAGTTTGATTATGGTCTGGATTTAAATGTAGTAACCAATGACATCCGTAATAAGCTGGATTTGGTAAAATCCTTTATGCCTGCCGGAGCAGGAAATCCGATTATTTTCAAACTTAGCACGGATATGATTCCGGTAATAATGCTTTCTGCCACGGCCAATCAAAGCTTACCGGCACTTTACAAAATCCTGGACACAAAAGTGGCTAATCCACTTGCACGTATCAATGGTGTAGGTTCTGTATCTATTAACGGGGCTCCGCAACGTGAAATTCAGGTTTATGTTGACCCTGTCAAACTGGAAGCATACCACCTCACTGTAGAAGCTCTGGCACAGTATATCCGCATGGAAAATTTGAATACTCCGGCAGGTTCGATGGATGTTGGTAGTGATACTTATGCACTACGTGTTGAAGGTGAATTTAAAGATCCATCTGAAATGAAGAATATTGTAGTAGGAAACTACAACGGCAAAACAGTCTTACTGTCGGATGTTGCTGTAATAGCCGATAAACATGAAGAACGCATGCAGGAAAGTTACACCAATGGTGTTCAGGGTGCTTCAATAATTGTTCAGAAACAATCAGGCGCAAATACAGTTCAGATTGCCAATGGAGTTAAAAAAATGTTGCCTGAAATTCAAAAGAACCTTCCATCCGATGTAAAACTTACTATTATTAATGATACTTCGGACAATATTATCCGCACAATTGAAAGTTTGGCTGAAACGGTAATCTACGCACTCTTATTTGTAATGATAGTGGTGCTGTTTTTCCTCGGTCGCTGGCGTGCAACGGTTATTATCATTCTGACAATTCCTATTTCATTAATTGCAGCATTTATATATCTGGCTCTAACAGGTGGCACACTGAATATCATTTCATTGAGTTCGCTATCGCTGGCAATTGGACTGGTAGTGGATGATGCTATTGTGGTGCTCGAGAATATAACCACGCACATTGAGCGTGGAAGTCGTCCGAAAACGGCTGCTGTGAACGGGACAAATGAAGTTGGTCTTTCAATTATCGCATCTACTCTGACGATTATTGCTGTATTCCTTCCATTGACCATGGTACCCGGAATGGCCGGAGTTATGTTCTCACAACTTGGTTGGATGGTAACAATTATTATTACTGTTTCGATGATTTGTGCATTGACACTGACTCCGATGCTTGCATCTCAGTTGTTACGACTTGATCCGAAACGCAGTAAAGGATTTAATACAGTATATGGTCCAATTGAACGTTTTCTTGACAAACTCGATGAAAAATACGCACAATTGGTTAACTGGGCCGTTCGTCATAAAAAATCAGTATTAGCCGTTGCAACGGTATTCTTCTTTTTGAGTATTGTTCCATTGGCTGTTGGTTGGGTAGGAACTGAAAACTTCCCCGCCCAGGATAGTGGCTTTATCTCTGCTTCTATCGAATTACCGGTGGGAACAAGAATGGAAATCACCAAGGGTGTTTGCCAGAAACTCTATAACAATTGGAAAATAAAATACCCTGAAGCTGACATTATTAATTATAGTGTTGGACAGGCAAGCAGTAAAAATATCTTTGGATCGTTATTTAGTAAAAACTCCAGCAATGTCGGTACTTTTACATTAAGGTTAGTAAATTTAAAAAACCGTAAACGGTCTGCTTTTGCAATAACCGATAGCATTCGAAATGATATTAAGCTTATCCCCGAAATTCGGAAATCAACTGTTACTGCCGGTGGTGGTATGAGCATGATGGGCGGTCAATCCACGCTTGATGTGGAAATTTACGGTTATGATTTTGTTCAAACCGATAAAGTAGCAGCCGAAATTTCTAAAAGAATATCTAAAGTCAATGGTTTGTCAAATACAACAGTCAGCCGTGAAGAATACACGCCGGAATATCAGGTTGATTTTGACCGTGAAAAACTGGCTCTGAACGGTTTAAACATTGCTACAGCTTCCAACTATTTGAATAACCGTATTAATGGCTTGACCGCTTCGCTCTACCGTGAGGATGGGGAGGAATATTCAATTGTTGTGGGTTATGCACCTGAGTATCGTCAATCTATCGAGGCTGTTGAGAATATCCTTATTTACAACAATCAGGGACAAGCAATCCGCGTAAAAGATTTAGGTAAGGTTGTAGAACGCTATACGCCACCAACTATCGAACGTAAAAACCGTCAACGAATAATCACTGTTTCGTCGACCGTATCGGGAACTACACTGGATAAGGCTGTAAATAATATAAAAGCAGAACTTAAAAAAGTAGATATTCCTTCAGATATTAACACCACGATTGCAGGCTCATTCAAAGATCAACAGGAATCGTTTGGCGATTTGGGAAGTTTACTTTTGATTATCGTGTTGCTGGTATTTGTTGTTATGGCTTCACAGTTCGAATCGGTAACTTATCCGTTTATCATCATGTTCTCTATTCCGTTTGGAATTTCGGGTGTGGTACTGGCTCTCTGGATTACAGGAACTACGTTTAATGTGATGACCTTTGTGGGCGTGATTATGCTTGTGGGTATTGTGGTGAAAAACGGTATTGTAATGGTGGATTATATCAACCTGAACCGCGAACGTGGTAATGGAATTATCCGTGCGGTGGTTACCGGCGGTAAATCCCGTCTGCGTCCGGTATTGATGACCAGTTTGACAGCAATACTGGGTATGTTGCCATTAGCTATGAGTCACGGACAAGGTGCTGAAATGTGGAAACCAATGGCTGTAACCGTTATCGGCGGTTTGACCGTATCAACCATGTTGACGCTGGTAGTTGTACCAGTAATCTATACGCTTTTTGCAGCAGGCGGAGTTAAACGCAAACACAAAAAGAATAAAAAAGCAGCTTTATTGAAAGAACTTGGTGAATAACCGTTTGACAGAACTAATATTTAAAAGAAAAAACATGAAATCAATATTTATATCATTCGATCAGGCTTATTACGAGCAGGTTCAGCAAATTCTGACACTCAATCACGTTCGAGGTTTCAGCGGTTGGGAATCAGTAATCGGACGTGGCACAAAAACCGGCGATCCACATTACGGAACTCACGCCTGGCCATCGTTGAATACAGCCATTCTAACGATAGTTGAGGATGAGAAAGTAAAGCCAATTCTGGCTGACTTACGCGAACTCGACGGAACTTCAGAACGCATGGGCATCCGTGCATTTGTATGGAACATTGAAGACGGAATGTAAATTCAGTTGACAATTAATAGTGAATTAGTGAATAGCAAAAAATGCGCTTCCCGACCAATTCGGCGAAGCGCATTTTCAATTATCAACTGTCAACTATCAACTGTCAACTATCAACTATTTCATCACCTCAGCTTTTATCACCCTCACATCCACCACCGGACGGTCGTTTGCGCCGGTTTTTACTTTCGAAATGTTTTCCACCACTTCCATTCCTTCTACCACTTCTCCAAAAACAGTGTAATCGCCATCCAGATGCGGTGTTCCACCAATGGTTTTATATTCTTCGCGCTGAAGCGGTGTGAGTTTCAGAGCCGGTTTAGCTTTCATTTGAGTGTGAACTACAGCTAAAACAGAATCGCGCAAAGCATCAAGTTTTGTCTTATTTTGTTCGGCACGATACTTATTTATTTCATCCTGTTTAGTCTTCGCAATTTCCTGAAAAAGCTTTCCTTCAAGTTTTTGTGCATTATTACGATCTATATCATCTAACTGGCTATCTGTAAACGTTTTTCCCTGTACAATATAAAACTGACAACCCGACGAAGCTTTCTGTGGGTTGGTTTGATCGCCCTGGCGAGCTGCTGCCAATGCACCTTTTCGGTGGAAATACTTCGGATAAACAAATTCAGCCGGAATAGTGTATCCCACATCGCCCGACCCGAGCATGGCGTCCGGTTTGGCAGTCTTTGATTCCGGGTCACCGGCCTGAATCATAAAATCGCCAATTACCCGATGAAACAACACACCATTGTAGAAGCCTGATTTTACAAGTTTCACAAAATTATCGTGATGTTTTGCCGTTTCGGGATATAACCGAACTACAATATTTCCATAATTCGTTTCTAAACGCACCACTGTTCCCGGATATTTTTTATTGGCGCATGATTCTGAAACACTTATCGCTACAATTAAAATTAAGAATATTAGTTTCTTCATATTTCTCTATGTTTAAAGCCTTAAACTATTTATTAACGGCACAAAAATATAGAATTTATTTTACAGTTTTCCATTTTTAATTTAAAAAAACTGTTTATCTTTACGCGTATTTTTTACACTTTGTAATTTAAAACCCTATTATTACCCTGTTTTACTAACAATTAAATGAATGAGTCATGAAAAATTATTTTAAATTTAATCTGACAGGCAATAAAGTATTTCCTGTGTGGATCTTGTTTTTTGTTCTTTATATTATTCCGTATTCAATTATCCAGTACAAAATGCAGACTTTAAGCAAAGTTCAAACGACTGATTTAGCAGACACAATGCAGCGTATGGCGAGTCTTTTCAAAATGTACGGAGTTTCGGGCATCTTGATTATTGTTGAATACAGCATCATGTTCTTCATTTACAAAATGTCGATAGATGGCATTGAATTTAAAGAAAAAACATTTTCGTTCGTGGGAAAATTCGGTAGTTTTATCGGGCTCTTCATTTCAAATTTACTGCTGACTATTATTACACTTGGTATTTACGGCCCATGGTTTCTGACCAAAATGTACAGGTTTTTCGCCACAAATTCGAAGTACGATGATCAAAATCCCGAATTCAAAGGCAAAGGCTCTGATTTGTTTGTGGTTATTCTGGTTACACTTATCATCCCCATGTGTGTGGCAATGGCAATATTTATGATTTCGGCATTTATAGGAGGTTTTATTACGGCTATGAAAAACGCCAATCCATCTGAAATGTCTCCAATCATGTGGATTTCCGCTTCGGGTTTATTTATTGTTATGCTCCTTATTATGCTCCCGTTTATTTATTATTATTACAAGTGGATTGTGAATTTCACTTTCAAAGGATACGAAATCAAATGGGAAACTGAATTCTGGAATTCAGCTTTACAGATTTTTGTACAAATGGGACTATCCATTATCACGTTGGGAATTTACGCTCCTGTTGGTACACTACGATTATACAAGTATTTTGCAGAAAAAACCCTTGCAAAAAGCGAAACCGGCGTGAAACGTTTTGGTTACGACCTGGAGGCCGGCGATGATTTTCTTTATATCTGGGGACAACTGCTGCTTTGTGTTATCACCATTGGAATATACTTCCCATGGGCATATTGCAAAATCGCAAACCGGATATTGGGAAAAACCTTTGTGGAAGGATAAATAATTTAAAATATTTTGCCTGCGCAATAGAATATTTTCCATTGCGCAGGCTTTTTGTAAGCATTTCTACAGCATTTGAATCATGAAAAAAACATTTCTGCTAATCTATATACTATTTTTGAGTTTCTTCAAGACATTCAGTCAGACAGTTGAAAGCGATTCTGTATTTCTTAGCAATGGAAATATAATCGTTGGCAAATTAAATAGATATATTCCAAATGAATACCTTAGAATACAAACCAAAAGTGGAGAATTTTCTTTTGGATTATCCGACATATTAAAGGTTTGCGTTCATTCTACTAATAATTATATCAATGGCAATGAAATTTCTGAAAAGACGATTTCTGACACATCTAATCAGTCCTCTAAAAACGAACAAGCCAACGAATTAACAGTGAATACTTGTAAAACTGAAAAAATCAATATTTATAACGATAATTTCCCTGTCAATTTATTTATTATTCAGGGAGGAGCAGATATTGATGCATTATATACTCTATTTAATGTCAATTGGAGATATAAAATTCAGGCCATATATGCCAGACGGTTTTGGAAAAATTTCGCTCTAGGTGCAGGTCTATCAAAAAGTGATTATTATTTGCCAGCAAGTCTATTTCTCGATGCAAGAGACATCAAGATTCACAAAAATAGTTACAGTAGTCATTCATTTGATTTTGGAATCTCCAGTCTCGGCAGTAACCCTAATCTATATTTCAATCTTGCTTATAATTACGGATTCAGGATTCACAAAGATATATTTTTCAATTTTGGAGTCAATATTACTCAAGATGGAAATTACTCCGGCATTGCCGGCAATACAACTGCTGGTATAATAGCAGGATTGCTTTTTTAGATTGAAAGGATTTTAATTTACACATGTAGAGAATCAAATACTCATTAACATTTCAACAATATTTTGATCATGAATAAATTGTTACTATTAATATATACACTTTTTGTGGGTTTCTTCTCAACTTTCAGTCAGACTGTTCAGTGTGACTCTGTATTTCTTAGTAATGGAAATATAATCGTTGGCAAAGCAATTAAACTTTCACCAAATGAATTTATAAAAATCCGGACTGATAAAGGGATATTTGTCTTTAATCTTGAAGACACAAAAAAATTATGCATTCACACGGTTGAGAATTATCAGAATGGATTTGATTTAACAGATCAACTTGATTTAAAATCTTCAGCTATTATTAATTCAAATTCAAAAGATACAATTTATTATGTACTAACTGAATCTGGAAATGTTCATCGATCCAGACATAGTCATATTTTTCAATTGGAAACGGGCTATGATTTATGCAAATTCAAAGCTAAAGTGGTTTATAATTTCAACGTTGATAAGGAGTTTGCTATAGGTTTTGGCTACGAATATATGAATATCCTTGATACCAATGAATACGATAATTTGCTGATTGATTTTAAATTTCCTACGGTTACTTCATCAAATAATTTGTCTCTTTTTGCAGTAAATTTGGGCATAGGCGTAGAAAGAATATATGGATTAGAATCTGGAGCTTTATGGTCGCTTAATCCATCCTATTCGTATGCTTTCAGAATAGACGGCAATATATTTTTTAGCATTGGAACTGAAATGACCTATTTTATTAAACAGGATATTCTTGCAATTGGCTTAACAGCAGGATTTCTATTTTAAAACAAACAAAAAACGCGAACCGGGTGAGCCGATTCGCGTTTTTCAATTAGGAATTATGCATTATAAATTATGCATTAACCATTGTATTTATTCATCAGTGCATCTACTTCGTCGTTTACCAACTTGGCAAAGTCAGCTACTTTCATAGTACCTTTATCGCCTTCGCCCTGACGACGTACTGAAACTTCGCCGTTTTCGGCTTCCTTTTCGCCCACGATAAGCATATATGGAATTCGTTTTAATTCGTTATCACGGATTTTACGACCAATTTTCTCGTTACGATCGTCAACCTGTACACGCACATCCTGCGAGTTCAGGGTTTTAGCCACTTCAAAAGCATAATCGTTGAATTTCTCGCTGATTGGCAATACAACCACCTGATCGGGAGTTAACCACAGCGGGAATTTACCGGCTGTATGCTCAATCAGTACCGCCACAAAACGTTCCATAGAACCAAACGGCGCACGGTGAATCATTACAGGACGGTGTTTCGCATTATCATCACCGGTATATTCAAGTTCAAAGCGTTCAGGCAGGTTATAATCCACCTGAATAGTTCCCAACTGCCAGCGACGACCGATAGCATCTTTCACCATAAAGTCGAGTTTTGGACCATAGAAAGCTGCTTCTCCAAGTTCCACTTTGGCTTTCAGACCTTTCGAAGCGCAAGCATCAATAATGGCATTCTCGGCTTTTTCCCAGTTTTCATCCGAACCTATATATTTTTCTTTGTTATTCGGGTCACGCAATGATATTTGCGCTTCAAAGTTTTCGAACTCCAACGCACTGAATATAATAAAGATAATATCCATTACTTTCAGGAATTCCTCTTTAATCTGGTCGGGGCGACAAAAAATATGTGCATCGTCCTGTGTAAAGCTCCGTACACGAGTCAATCCGTGAAGCTCACCACTTTGCTCGTAGCGATAAACGGTACCAAACTCAGCCAGACGAACCGGAAGGTCTTTGTATGAACGTGGTTTGAATTTGTAAATCTCGCAATGGTGCGGACAGTTCATCGGTTTCAAGAGATATTCTTCACCTTCTTCGGGGGTGTGAATAGGCTGAAACGAATCTTTTCCGTATTTGGCATAATGACCTGAAGTTACGTATAGTTGCTTGTTGCCAATATGAGGTGTCATTACCTGATCGTACTCAAAGCGACGTTGAATCTTTTTCAAAAAGTCTTCCAGGCGCAAGCGCAAGGCCGTACCACGTGGCAACCACAAAGGCAAACCTTTACCCACCATTTCGGAGAAAGTGAATAACTCCAGTTCTTTGCCTATTTTTCGGTGATCACGTTTTTTGGCTTCTTCCAATAACACCAGATAATCATCCAGCATTTTCTTTTTCGGGAACGAAATGCCGTAAATACGGGTAAGCATTTTACGTTTTTCGTCACCACGCCAGTAAGCTCCGGCTACGCTCAAAAGTTTAATAGCTTTTATTTCGCCGGTATTCGGCAAGTGTGGTCCACGGCAAAGGTCGGTAAAGTTACCCTGAGAATATAGGGTAATTGTTCCGTCAGTGAGGTCACTGATTAGTTCCACTTTATATTCGTCGCCTTTATCTTCGAATTTTTTAAGCGCATCAGCTTTGCTCACATCGGAACGAACAATCAGCTCTTTGCGGGCAGCCAGTTCCACCATTTTAGCTTCAATGATTGGCAGGTCGCCTTCTTTAATCACGGCATTTCCGGGGTCTACATCGTAGTAGAAACCGTTTTCGATAGCCGGACCGATACCAAATTTAATCCCCGGATACAACTCCTGAAGGGCTTCGGCCATAAGGTGAGCCGACGAATGCCAATAGGCATGTTTGGCTTCTTCATCGTCCCATTTGTGGAGTTTGATGGAGGCATCTGCGTTGATTGCGCGACTCAAGTCCCAAATTTCGTTATTTACTGTGATAGCAAGCACCTCTTGTGCAAGTCGTGAGCTGATACTTTCAGCCAGTTGAAATCCGGTAATGCCTTTGGCAAATTCACGTACCGAACCGTCGGGGAATGTTACTTTAATCATGTGTTTTGAACCTTACAAATGGTTTTAAAATTTTGAAGTGCAAAGATAAGAAATTAATGATTAATGATTAATGATTAATGATTAATAATTGCCAAGATCAGAAAATAACTTCATAATTAAAATTGAAGAAAAAGTATTTAAAACTGAATGAACATAAATAAGGGAAATAGCTTCGCAAACCTTTCTTTATCCAAATAGTATAAGAATCAGATATGCATGTTCTATACGACGACTAAAAAACAAATATTTACAGATACAATGAACATGTTGCATTACAAAACCAACAATAATGAACAGAATTTGTAGCTTTATGGAATTCCATTTAACTCTTAAATAATAATTGGAATAAAT
>CAIQOG010000597.1 GCA_903873355.1 uncultured Bacteroidales bacterium | reverse complement strand
GGAAAAAATACCAGCAGTCATATTCTGTCAAAAGGAATTTCGGCAGGTGTAAGCCAAAACAGCTATCGTGGTTTGGTGAAAATCAATCCGGCAGCCGAAAATGCCCGTAATTTCTCACAATGCGACAGTTTATTACTCGGTGATAAATGCGGTGCGCATACATTCCCTTACATGGAAGTGAACAACGATACCGCCATTGTGGAACACGAAGCAACAACATCAAAAATAAATGAAGATCAGATATTTTACTGCAATCAGCGTGGAATTTCGACGGAAGACGCTGTAGGACTGATTGTAAATGGTTATGCCAAAGAAGTACTCAACAAACTACCTATGGAATTCGCCGTGGAAGCACAAAAACTGCTTCAAATAACACTGGAAGGTAGTGTGGGATAAAAGCCCCCTAACCCCCTGAAGGGGGAATAAGAGAGAGTAAATAATATATATTTTTAGAATTAATAAAGACTTCTCAACCCCATATTAAATTGAGAAGTCCCCCCTTTAGGGGGATAGGGGGCAGTTTTATGTTACAAATTAAAAACTTACATGCCAGTATCAATGGCAAAGAAATATTAAAAGGATTGAGCTTAAGTGTCAATGCCGGTGAAGTTCATGCAATTATGGGACCTAACGGGGCCGGTAAATCAACATTGTCGTCTGTTCTTACAGGTAATCCTGCTTTTACAGTTACCGAAGGTGATGTGACTTTCAACGGTAAGAACCTGTTGGAGCTTACACCTGAAAATCGCTCTCGTGAAGGAATTTTTCTCAGTTTTCAGTATCCGGTTGAAATCCCGGGTGTAAGCATGGTGAACTTTATGCGTACAGCAGTAAACGAACACCGGAAATACAAGGGACTGGAACCAATGTCGGCAAACGATTTTCTTCGTTTGCAGCGTGAGAAAAAAGAATTGGTTGAGATGGACAGTAAATTGGCTAATCGTTCGGTAAACGAAGGTTTTTCGGGCGGTGAAAAGAAACGCAACGAGATTTTCCAGATGGCTATGCTCGATCCGAAATTGTCCATTCTTGACGAAACGGATTCAGGATTGGATATTGACGCATTACGCATTGTGGCTAATGGTGTAAATAAGCTGAAAACCAAAGAGAATGCCAGCATTGTGATAACGCACTATCAACGACTGCTCGACTATATCGTGCCAGATTTTGTACATGTTTTGTACGATGGTCGTATAGTGAAATCAGGAGGAAAAGAATTAGCGTACGAACTTGAAGAACGTGGCTACGACTGGATTAAAAAGGAAGTCGAAGGAATTTAACCACTTAGATACTAAGTAACACTTAGATTCACTAAGACAAAATTATTCAAAGCAACAATGAATTATGACACAAAAAGAGCTAAATGACTTGGCTTATAAGATTGTATCATGTGCTATTGAAGTTCATAAACAATTAGGTCCTGGTTTATTGGAATCCATTTATGAAGAGTGTTTTATTGAAGAATTAAGGATTAATGATTTACAAGTAGCTTATCAGGAAAGAATTCCACTTGTTTACAAAGGGAAACTTTTGAAAAATGAATTACGATTGGATGTAGTTGTAAATGATTGTATTATAGTTGAATTAAAAGCTACGGAGGAAATAATTCCACTTTTTAAAGCTCAATTATTATCTTATTTGAAATTGACAGGTATCCCTAAAGGGTTATTGATAAACTTTAATTGTTTGAATATTACTTCTCAAGGATTAGTGTCGCTTGTTACAGAAAAGTTTGCAAATCTCCCAAAAGAATAATCAAGAATAAAAAATAACTTAGTGAATCTAAGTGTTACTTAGTTTCTTAGTGGTAAAAACCATGGAACAACAATATATCGATTTATATAAATCCCACCACGAAAGCATTAAAAAGCATTCGGCTTCGGTGATGAACAGTTTCCGTGATGCTGCTTTTACGCAGTTCGAAAAACTTAGATTCCCAACTGTGGCTCTCGAAAATTACAAATATACCGACCTGAAAGAACCACTTTCTGTAGATTATGGCTTGAATATCAACCGTATTCCAATTCCTGTAAATCCGTATGATGTTTTCAAATGCGATGTGCCGGGCATTCATTCGTACCTTTATTTTGTGGTGAATGATGGATTTTATCCGGTTTCCGACCCTCGAAATTCAAAACTTCCTGATGGTGTGATTATTGGCAGTGTGAAAGAAATAGCTGCAACGCACCCCGAATTGCTAAAAGATTATTTTGGGAAACTCAGTTCAACCAAAGAAGATGGACTGGTGGCTTTCAACGGTGCTTTTGCACAGGATGGATTCTTTATGTACGTTCCTGAAAATATTATACTTGACAAGCCGGTTCAGTTGGTGAACATCATGCGTTCCGACGTGGATTTTATGGCGGTAAGCCATAACCTGATTATTCTTGAAAAAGGTGCTAAAGCGCAGTTATTGGTTTGTGACCATACGGTGGATGAAGTTCGTTTCCTGTCAAACCGCGTAACCGAAGTCTTCGTTGCTGAAAATGCGACTTACGAGCACTACAAACTTGAAAATACCCATAATAAAACCACCAATTTATCAACTTTGCTGATTGACCAAGCTACTTCGTCAACGGTGCTGGCTAATGTGATTACGCTTCACAACGGCGTTACGCGCAATATGATAGAAATTGATTTGGACGGCGAAGGTTGTGAAACCGAACTTTGCGGCATGGTGATTGCCGATAAAAACCAACAGGTAGATAATTTCACGTCTATCATTCATAATGAGCCAAATTGTAATAGTAGGGAATTGTTCAAATACGTGCTCGACGATACAGCGAAAGGTGCATTTACCGGAAAACTTTATGTGGCAAAAGATGCTCAGAAAACCGCAGCATTTCAGACCAATCGCAATATCCTCTTGAAGAAAACCGCCAAAATGCGCACCAAGCCGCAGTTGGAAATTTATGCCGACGACGTGAAATGTTCGCATGGAGCAACCATTGGTTCACTCGACGAAACCGCAAAATTTTATATGCAGGCACGTGGAATATCAGAGTCAGAAGCACGATTGCTATTGATGTTTGCTTTTACCAACGATGTGATTGAAAATATCCGCATACCGGCTTTGCAGGACAGAATTAAAATGCTGGTTGAAAAACGTCTTCGCGGCGAATTGTCGAAATGCGAAGGTTGTGTGATTTGTCAGTAGGATTTTAGAACTAAGATAAAAGATATTAGATTTCCCGTGAGTTACGCCGAAATATTTGCGTAATTTTGCGGGATATTTTTTTGATATGAACCTTACCGAACAAGAATTAAAGCACAAACTTACAGGTCAGCTGCAGGGAATGAATTCTCATCTGAAAATGGCTCCTGAACATCGAATTTCCGATTATTTGAATGAAAATAAAATGGCTGTACATGCTCAGAAAAGTGCTGTCATGATTTTGTTCTTTCACGATGATAGTGTGCTGAAAATGATTGTAATCCGACGTAGTGTGTATGTTGGAATTCATTCGGGACAAATTGCATTTCCGGGTGGACGATACGAGGAAGAAGATGGCGATGTGAGGATTACTGCGTTGCGTGAAATTGACGAAGAAATCGGAATACCGGAGGAAAAAATAGAAATAATTGGCCGACTTTCAGATATTTACGTGCCGCCAAGTAATTTCCTGATTAGTGTTTTTGTCGGTTATCTGGCCGAAAAACCTGTTTATAAAATTGATCAACGCGAAGTGGATGAAGTAATTGAAATACCATTTTCTGACTTTTTCAAACCTGAGGTGATTAAGAAAAAAGATTTCTATGTGAAATCAATAAAATCCGGATCTGAAGCACCCTATTTTGATGTGACTAATGCTGAAATATGGGGTGCCAGTGCCATGGTAATCAGCGAATTACTTGATATCCTAAAGGAATAACAGTAAATAGTTAGTAGCAAACAGTAAACGTAAGAATAACCAAATCAACGAATCAACAAATAACCAATCAAATGGCCGAAAAAATCCGTCTAAATAAATTTATCAGCGACAGTGGCATTTGTTCTCGTCGCGAAGCCGACAAGTATATTGAGCAGGGTCATGTGTTTGTAAATGGCAAACGGGCTGAAGTTGGTACACAGGTTTCGAAGCGCGATAAAGTGACTTTGAACGGCAACCTGATTGAAGCCAAAGAAGGTACCGATTTTGTGTTTATCGCTTTCAATAAACCGGTTGGCATTATCAGCACCACCGAAATTGGTGTAAAAGATTCCATCATTGATTATATCGGTTACCACGAACGGATTTTCCCCATTGGCAGACTCGACAAAGAGTCGCAGGGCTTAATTTTTCTGACGAACAATGGTGATATTGTAAACAAAATTCTGCGTGCCGGAAATAAGCATGAAAAAGAATACCTGGTTACAGTGGACAAACCCGTTACCGACGAATTTATTCAGAAAATGGGCGCCGGTGTACCCATTTTGGGCGAAATGACCAAAAAATGTAAGGTGGTCAAAGAATCCGTTTTCTCGTTTCGCATTGTGCTTATCCAAGGCCTGAACCGCCAGATTCGCCGAATGTGTGAGTATTTCGAATACGATGTGCTGAAATTGGAGCGAATCCGAATTATGAATATTGTTTTGAAAGGTATTCCACTTGGTGAATGGCGGCAACTTGAACCGGCCGAGATGGAGCAGATTATGGCAGCGATTGAAAACTCATCATCTACCTCAGAACCAAGAACCAAGAACCAAGAGCAAAGACCTAAAACAAAAGGAAATATTCCAACCAGAACGGGACAGCGTGCTCCATCTTTACCAGCAAAAAAAATAGATAGATCTTCCAATCTAAATCCAAAATCAAGAGACCTGAGAACTAACTCAAGTAGTTCAAGCGGAAAGAAAGGTGGAGTGGCGAAGAACGTAAAACCTTCTTCGGGTAGTTTTGGTAGCAGAAAATCAGGGAAACGATAAATAAATAAACCCATTCATTTCCACTCAGGAAAACGAAAGGGTTCGATTTTGAATATTAAAACTCCGGTTATTTTTTGACGCTATCTTTTTTGATAACTTCCTTGATGATAATCACTTTTTCATTTTTCTGATTATCAGGTTTTTCCATACATTCATTTTCATCCATTTCTTTCATCATGCAGTGACGCTCCATCATGGGATGACACATGTGGTGTCCACGGTTGAAATGATCTTTCCCAAGTCCAAACCATAAACCCCCAAAAGTTATGGCTGCCGAGGCAAACCAAACGAAAAATAACGATTTTCTATGCATTGTGTCTGATTTTTAAGGGTTATTACTTAGATTCTTCTTTTTTTGTTTCGCAACATTCTTTGTCCGATTTTGAACCGCAACAGCTTCTGCCCCAGTGTGAATTACTTCCACAACAATCGTCGTCGCTCATGTTGGCTTTGAACTCGGCATATTCTTCATCGCTCATTTTGCGAATCAGATCAGCCATTACAAAAAGGTGTTTCATTTTATGTCCATGACGGTGATGACCGTGACCTCCACAACAGTGAAACATTCTTACTATCAGGAATAACACCAGTATTCCGATCAGGAAGTGAGGCACAAAAAATGCCAAAGCTCCGATAATTGCGCCGCAAACCACGGCTTTTAAAACATGTACAATCATTTTACTTTAATTTTAAATTTAATACTTAATATCTTTCTGTTTAGGATGACGACTGACTTTCTGGTTTACTTTAAATTTGTCTATCTTTAACAGTTGCAGCGCTTTTTCCATTGATTTTTAAATTGCTGACGTTCCTCGTCGGTCATATCCATCAGTTTATCTCTGAATGGAGCATGATTTTCGAAATGACGGTGTACAGCTCTGTGATGTCTTCCAAATTTGAATCCTCCAAACAAGATGCGACTCAGGACTAACAGACCCATGGCTTGCCAATAGGTCAATGCCTGAAAGGTTGAAATTGATGGTATTATCCAGTTCCAAAGGAGCATTACCACTGCACTCATTGCAAAAAGTCCGGCTATAAATACCGGAAAGAAGAAAAATCTTCTTGTTCTCCACTGATGTTGATTTGTTG
>CAIQOG010000596.1 GCA_903873355.1 uncultured Bacteroidales bacterium | reverse complement strand
TTTTTAAATTGCTCATGATTTATGGTTATCAGACCCAATCCTGCTAACCGTTCCACTTCCTGTCCGTTATGTACAATATCACCCAGACAATAGAGTGTTTCGCCTTTGGCAAGCTCTTCTTCCGCTTTCGATATGGTTTTTACCACACCAAAGCAAAAACCGGATTTATTATCGATTTCAATATTTAGCATAATTTTAATTTTAGATTTACGATACCCGATTTACAAAAGCGACTTGATAAATTAATGCAAATTTAAATCGTAAATGGAAAATGAATAAATTGTAAATTATTCTAACGTTTTTTTGTTGAACAATGTTCGTAGAATTTCCCGCTGTTCTTCGCGGCTAAGGTTGGAATTGTCAATAACTACGGCATCATCAGCTTTTCTTAAGGGACTTTCATCGCGGTTTTGATCGCGGTCGTCACGCTCTTTCACATTGGCAAGAACTGATTCGTAATCAGCAGTTTCGCCCTTGGCAGCCATTTCATCTAACCTTCTTTTGGCACGAATTTCGGGTGATGCTGTAAGAAATATCTTTAGTTCGGCGTTTGGGAAAACCACTGTTCCGATATCACGGCCATCCATCACGATTCCTTTTTGTGTACCCATAAGTTGCTGCTGGCGAACAAGTTCACGGCGTACAAATCCCAATGTGCTTACACGGCTTGCACCGTTGGCTACTTCGAGGGTGCGGATTTCATTTTCAACGTTTTTATTGTTCAGGTATGTCTCCGATTTCCCTTCGGCATTGGTTTTAAAGCCAATACGAATGGCTTCAATATGTTTTTCGAGTTCAGGCACATTAATATCAGTATCGGTCATCCAGCCATTCTGAATGCAAAACAGCGAAACAGCCCGGTACATGGCACCTGAATCAACATAAATATAACCGACCTCCCGAGCCAGTTCCTTAGCCATCGTGCTTTTTCCGCAGGATGAAAATCCGTCTATTGCAACTGTAATTTTTTTCATTTTTAAACTTTTCATCAAATCATCAAATCAACAAAATCACAACCTGAATTCATTTAATGCAGTAGTTATGGAGAACTGATACGATGCCGTGCCGGCCTGAAATTGTGTTGTGCCGAAACCGACATGGAATTTGTATAGTTTAATTCCACCGCCAAACGAGAATCCGGCAGAACTTTTGAAACCGTTCATCGACAATTCCTGAGCACGACGGTCGTTGTAGGCCAGTGTAATATAAAAGTTTTTGGAAGGAACGAACTCGGCAGCCAGAATCACATGACGAAAAGCCATATCAAAAAATTCAATTTTTCTTGATGTAATTGAAGAGGTAGTATTCGTGATAGTGTTTGTCAGTGTGGTTGTTGGTTGATTCGTCGACTGATAATTCATATCCCAGTTTTGAAGATTTTGCAGGGTAAGCGAGAATCGCAGCGGTGCATATGCCAGCTTTTTGGTAACTCCAAGCTGAATATTAAAAGGTATAGGTTCAATGTGTTGTCCACCCTCGTCGGAATAATATCCTTTAAGTTGCGTACCCATGTTTCTGAAAACTAGCCCGGCAGAAAAATTATGAGCATCATCGTTGTAACTTATCCCTGCATCCATTGCTATTCCAATGCTGGTGTAGGTTTCATAAACAGAATATATCGGTTTCAACGTTGCACCTACGGTAATCGTCTTGCTTAAAGGACGGGCATATATGATATTCAATGCCATATCTTTAGCAGTAAAATACTGATCGTCAGTTTGACTGTTGGTTTCATCTGCATATTTGAATTTGCCATAGTCAACATATTGAATACCAACTGCTAAATAATTATTTTTGTCAATATTCTTACCATAAATTGCCGAACCAAATTTAATATCAGCCAGATAAGATGACATATTCAGACCTATGCAATTATTTGTTTCCGAAGTAAGCAGAGAAGGATTTATAAATCCGAAATTGATATCGTTGTCGTGAATAGAAACATTGTAGCTGCCCAAAGCGGCAAGGCGTGAAGAAACAGGAAGCTCGAGAAACTGATAAACTCCTGTTCCGGCTTGCGAATAAGCAGATAGTGAGAAGATTATCAGGTATATTAAAACAAAATATTTTTTAATCATTACAGCAACAAATGTATAATCGGTCGGTTTTTGGAAATAAATTTCTGTCAATTTTCAAAAAATCAGTCAAAGATACATTAATTTCGCCGACTGGATAAGTGAAAAATTTAAAATTATATCACTCTAAACGGAAAAAACCTGAATTTCATATTTTTTCAATCAACTTTTTATTCCTTTTCCGCTAATTTGAGTTTTAAGACTTGTTTTAGACCTGTGAAAATGCCGTGATTAATAAAATTAGTAGTATTTTTGTTTTGTATTTGGTAAAAAGAATCGAATATAAACCAAGAAACCCAAAACAGATGAAGACTGAAATATACGAAGAAAAAGCCGTATTAGTGGGAGTAATCACACAAATCCAGACCGAAGAAAAGGCGCGTGAGTATTTGGATGAACTTGCATTCCTTGCTGAAACAGCTGGTGCATCACCCGAAAAATTGTTTTTCCAACGACTTGAATATCCGAATCCAAAAACTTATGTCGGTCCGGGTAAACTGATAGAAATCAAGACTTTTGTTGATGAAAATGATATAGGAGTTGTGATTTTTGATGACGAATTGTCGCCCAAACAATTACGGAATATTGAAGCGGAACTGAAAGTATTGATTCTCGACAGAACGAGTCTTATCCTGGATATTTTTGCCAAGCGCGCTCAGACCGCCAGTGCCAAAACGCAGGTGGAACTTGCTCAACTTCAATACACTTTGCCACGACTCACCCGACTCTGGACTCACCTCGAACGACAGCAGGGTGGTATCGGAATGCGTGGGCCGGGTGAAACACAGATTGAAACCGACCGCAGGATTATCCTGACAAAAATAGCTTTGCTGAAACAAAATCTGAAAGATATTGACCAGCAAATGTCTACTCAGCGCAAGAATCGAGGTAAAATGGTTCGTGTGGCACTGGTTGGATATACCAACGTGGGAAAATCCACGTTAATGAATCTGCTTAGTAAATCAGATATTTTCGCAGAAAATAAATTGTTTGCAACACTTGATACCACGGTGCGGAAGGTGATAATTGAAAATCTTCCTTTCCTGCTTTCGGATACGGTTGGATTTATCCGGAAATTGCCGCATCATTTGGTTCAGTCGTTTAAATCCACGCTCGACGAAGTACGTGAAGCTGATTTGCTTTTGCATGTGGTGGATGTGTCACACTCAAACTTTGAAGAACAAATTGAGATTGTAAATCAAACACTTAAGGATATTGATCCGAATGAAAAACCGGTCATTCTGGTGTTTAATAAAATGGATGCTTTTACATATACACCGAAAGAAGAATTTGATCTTGCTCCCGTAAAACGTGAAAATGTCAGTCTTGAAGAACTTCAGAAAACATGGATGAATAAAATGCACGACAATTGTATCTTCATTTCTGCCCGACAAAAGCTCAATATCGACCAACTTAAGGAATTAATGTACCAAAAGATAAAAGCTATTCATGTAGAACGCTATCCTTATAATGATTTCCTTTTTCAAAAATATACCGACATAGAAGATTGATTCAGAAATGATTAAATAGCATACTTATGCCACAATTCCGCCAACTCACTGATAAAGAAATTGCAACTCTTACTGTTTATGGATGTTCTGCAGAGAACTGGAAACAAGTAATGGTAGTTGACAACTTTTCACCTGACTTTGTTTCTAATGTTCACTTTTCCGGAAATATTTTTCTCGGAAGTTTCCAAAAAGTTTTCCAAAAAGAAGGAGGTTTGAAAAAACATTCGGGTGTGTTCAATTCTGTTTTGCATAATTGTACTATCGGTAACGATGTGTACATCGACAAAATAAAAAATTACATCGCAAATTACGAAATAGCTGACGAAGCCTATATTGAAAATGTAGATTTAATGATGGTAGATGGCTTGTCTTCCTTTGGTAACGGGGTAAAAGTTGCAACCATGATTGAAAGTGGCGGACGCGAAGTTTCTGCCTTCGAAAATCTAAGTTCTCAGTTCGCATATGCTTTAATTTTGAGTCGTCACGACATAGAGTTTATTCAGAAATCAGAAAAAATAATTTCAGATTTTGTCAACACGAAGAAATCCGAAAAGGGAAAGATTGGATACAATACCATAATAATAAATTGTGGTTCGTTGAAAAATATTTCTGTTGGTAGTTTCGCTAAACTTGAGGGCGTGACCTTTTTAGAAAATGGTACGATAGTGAGTACAAAGGAGTCACCAACTGTTGTAGGGTATGACGTTCAGTGTAATGATTTCATAATTCAGTCGGGGAGTAGTGTAACCGATGGTGCAATGCTTACCCGATGCTTCGTTGGACAAGGAGTAATGATTGGTAAGCAATTTTCGGCTATTGATTCGCTGTTTTTTGCAAACTGTCAGGGACTTCACGGTGAGGCAGTTTCTGTTTTTGCCGGTCCGTATACAGTAACACACCATAAATCCACCTTAATGCTCACGGCTATGTATTCATTTATGAATGCAGGCAGTGGAACGAATTTCAGCAATCATATGTACAAGCTTGGACCAGTTCATCAGGGAGTTACCGAGCGCGGAGTAAAAACTTCAAGTGGATCATATATTATGTGGCCTGCCAGAATTGGAGCATTTTCGGTTGTATTGGGTAGTCACAAAGGAAATCCGGACATTTCAGATTTGCCTTTCTCTTATCTGATTGAGAATAATGGCGAAAGCACTTTACTTCCGGGAATCAATCTTCACAGTGCCGGAACGATTCGTGATGTTCAGAAATGGCCTAAACGTGATTTACGCAAAGGAACTAATCACCTTGATTTGATTTGTTTCGATTTTCTGTCTCCCTATACCATTAATAAAGCATTAAAAGGAATAGATGTTTTGAGCGGTTTGCTGAAAAATATGGATGAAACTGCTTCGTTTGTTTGGTATCAGAACTGCAAGATTAAACGTTCGTCAATAAAAAAAGGCATTGAACTTTATGAAATGGCAGTTTCTGTATTTCTGGGTAATGTACTGATAAAAAGAATGAATTCTACTGAAATCAATTCTATTGAATCGTTTTTTTCTACAACATCGGATGCCGGAAAAGCTGAATGGATGGATATGGCTGGTCTGTTTGCTCCCAAATCGGAAATAGAAAAATTAATGCAACGCATTAAAACCCAAAATATATGCATAGACAATATTAATGTAGCTTTTGAAACAATCCACGCTAATTACGATGAATTTTCATGGAATCTGACAACGGAAATTCTGAGTAAAAAACTCGGGAAACCTGTACAGAATATTAATGCTAAAGATTTAATTGATGTATTGACTGCCTGGGAAAAGGCAGGTTTGACTTTTGATGACCTTATTTTGAGAGATGCAAAAAAGGAATTCAGTAGTATTTCGCGTGTAGGTTTTGGGTTGGACGGTGACGAACTAATACGTAATGCAGATTTTGAAGCAACACGAGGAACTTTCGATGATCATAGTTTTGTGAAAGATGTTCAGCTGGGAATGAAACAAAAATCAGTGTTGGCTGAAGATATCCGTTTGAAACTGGGTAATTTGAAAGTTTTGTAAGGAATAATATGGCTAATACCTATTCGCAGATTTATATTCAGGTTGTATTTGCTGTAAAAGGAAGAGAAAGTCTGATACTTCCTGCGTGGGAAGAAGAACTGTATAAATACATCACCGGTATCGTTCAACACAAAGGACAAAAGCTACTGGCAATAAATGGAATGCCAGATCATATTCATATATTTTTGGGTATGAAACCCGATTGTAACCTTTCTGATTTGGTTCGGGAAATAAAAAAGTCTTCTAATGCTTTTATCAAAGAGAAAGAATTTATAAAATCGAATTTTCATGGCAGGAAGGCTATGGAGCATTTTCGTACAGTCATTCAGCACTAGATAATGTAATTAGTTATATCCAAAATCAAAAAGAACATCATAGAAAGAAAAACTTCAAAGTTGAATACATTGAGTTCCTAAATAAATTTGGAATTGATTTCAAATATGATTTTTTATTCGAATGGATACAATAAATCCGTAGGATTTTAATGTTTATAGATTTGATACATTTCAGAATATACGACCCCGATAGGGGTCGAATAGAATTCACGAAATAATTTCTATAAATATGTAATCCCTCCGGGATTTTTTTAGAAAAATATGATTAATGAACAATAAATGAGCGATATAATACATCTTTTGCCCGATTCGGTAGCAAATCAGATTGCAGCCGGTGAAGTGATTCAACGACCTGCTTCCGTAATAAAGGAGTTGGTTGAAAATTCTATCGATGCTGGTGCAACCAATATACAAATTGTAATAAAAGATGCCGGTCGGACACTTATTCAGGTGATTGACAACGGTAAGGGAATGAGTGAAACCGATGCCCGTATGGCTTTTGAGCGCCATGCTACTTCAAAAATTAAAAGTGCAGATGATTTATTTTCTATTCGCACTATGGGTTTTCGGGGCGAAGCGCTGGCTTCTATTGCAGCTGTGGCACAGGTTGAATTACGTACACGCAGGTCTGAAGATGAATTAGGAGTGCTTGTAGAAGTTGCAGGAACTCGTGTTTTCAAACAGGAAGCCGTACAATGCACTGTTGGGACTTCGTTTCAGGTTAAGAATCTGTTTTTTAATGTTCCTGCCCGTCGACGTTTTTTAAAAAGCGATAATGTTGAGAAAAGTCATGTTCTGAATGAGTTTTATCGTATTGCCCTGATTTATCCTGATATCACCTTTTCATTTTTCGATGGGGATGAAGAGATTTATCAGCTTCCGGCAGGAAATTTTAAAAACCGGATTGAAAATATATTTGGTAAGAATAGTAAGAAACGTATTCAGCAACAATTACTTCCGATAGAAACTTCAACAAATCTGGTTCAGATTCAGGGCTTTGTAGGAAAACCTGAATATGCTCAGAAATCGGCAAATCAGTATTTCTTTGTAAATGGACGCTATATGCGACACCCGTATTTTCATAAAGCGGTGATGCTGGCATACAACCAAATGATACAGGCATCAGACAGTCCAAATTATTTCATTTGTTTTGAGGTCGACCCACAAACTATCGACATTAATATACATCCTACCAAAACCGAAATAAAATTTGAAAATGAACAGGCTGTCTGGTCCATACTTTCAGCAACTGTAAAGGAATCACTGGGTAAATTCAACGTGATTCCTTCCATCGATTTTGATCAGGAAGGTGCTTTGGATATGCCTGTTCAGGGGAATTTACAAAATATAAAACCTCCACAGACTAATTTCAATCCGGATTATAATCCATTCGGAAATACAAGTTACAAACGACCTGAACTTGATTGGGAGAAATTGTATGGTGGTTTTGAAAAGCAAGCCACAATTCCATCAGGTGAAAATTTCGAAATAAATACTGAATCTACAGCTATAACAGCTTTCAGTTACGAACAACAGCAGCAGGTTATTGAAAATATCGAGTCAAAAACTGACAATTTTCAATATAAAAACCGATATATACTTACCGGAATAAAGTCCGGATTATTGATGATTGATCAGCATCGGGCACATACCCGTATTCTTTTCGATTTATTTTTGAGTCAGATAGAGCAGATGCACGGTGTTTCGCAGCAGATACTTTTCCCTGAAGTTCTCGAACTTGGTGAAGATGAAGACTTGTTTTTTGAACAAATAATTTCTGATTTACAGCATGTTGGGTTCATGTTTGAAAAATCAGAGAATCATACCTATCTTGTGAATGGAGTGCCATCGCACGTTGGCACCGGAAGCGTGGTTGATTTGCTTTATGAAATAATTGAGAAAGCCAAAACTACAGCATTAGATCTTAAAACAGGAATTCATGAATCTATTGCTCTTACCCTGGCTGAAGCATCGGCACTTAAATCTGGTCAGCGATTGACATCTGAAGAAATGAGCGATATGATTGACCGGCTTTTTGCTTGCTCTAATCCTAATTTTACCCACGACGGAAAGAAAATTATGAATGTTTGGTCGCAGGAAGAAATTGATTCCAAATTCAGGTAAACACTCATTTATATTATCAATTATTTGTTTTAGGATATTTA
>CAIQOG010000595.1 GCA_903873355.1 uncultured Bacteroidales bacterium | reverse complement strand
CATCACTTCTGTAATGCTTGCCTTATTAATTATTTCGAAATTTATTTTATAATCAATCGCTCCAGATTGATTACCTGTTCTATCCATTGCCTGAATTATTAATTGGTAGGTACCATCTTGAGAAAATGCAGGCGTATAATTTATTTTACAACTATTATACGGTAATGTAGCTGGAATAAATGTTAGCGTATTGCCGAAATAAATACGTTGTGCAACACTATTTGAAGGGGTTTGAACAAAAATATGAAAAGCATTTGTGTCGTTTAAAGCCAAAAATTGATTTTCATCTTTTAGTTTTATTAAAATGTTTGGTTTTGCTGAAACAATATCATTGTTCAAAATGTGAACGCCATCAAAAGTTACATCTAATAATGGGTTAATCTTATCAGCTGCAACATGAAATGGGATTTGTATAATGTTATTAAAATGATATTGTTCCAATTGTGAATGGGGTTGATTAATTGGATTTACTTCAATCCACAACGAGTTAGTACCCCTGTAAGTGGCCGTATTCAAATGAACGGTATCTATAATTACTTCACTTGGAATAAATGGGTTTTTCTTAAGTGTAGAAGGCAATTGGTGTTTCACTCTATTTACATCTTCTATCCAATAGGTAACCAACAAACTGTCTTTATTAAATGGAATATCACCTATATTTTGTATCGGAACATGAAAGGTAATATTATCACCTTCCTGCACATTATCATTACTCATAGAATATCCAAGTGGAGGATTTATTGCTGCTTCTGGCACGGGAGCATAAATTACTTGCCATCGTTTCATTTGCGGAGGAGTATGAAGACTGTCATCTTTCATGAAGGCTACCAATCGAATTTTTGGATAAATGGTGGCATCTACATTATGATATGCCAAATTCAGTACATCTACCGAATCTTTAGGGAAATCTACAAGTGTTACTTCTTGTCCATTAGATTTAATACCTATTATTCTAACTACAATACTATCCTTTGTGCTTGAACCATCCAGCGTTTTTTGTCTCCAATGCAAAGATCCCCAGCTTAAAGCAGGACCAATTATTGGGGACGCGATAAAGCCTTCATTCCAGTTTGACTGAATAGTAGTATCCAGTTTAATGATAGAGGTGAGTGAATCACCAATTATTTCTCTTGCGCTACCAATAGCAGAACCTTTTTTTCCGAAAAAAATGAATGGTCTGTTATCAACAATGCTGCGTATTCCTCCGCTGCCAAATGATTCAAAAGATTGATATAAAGTGGTGTCCATCTGAATGGAAGCATTTCCCTGACTATAAGCCATAATATATGATCCGGCAGGAATATTATTGACAAATGTTTTTATTGCCGGGCGCCAATAATTTGCATCATTTGAGAAAAAATCAAATGCAAATAAATTACGTGGTACGCAATGTCGATTGCCATATTGTCCATAATCAAGATCTGGATATGGCGCTCCTGAAGGGGTTAATGCAGGTGGGACAAGTTTGACACTTTGTTCAGGTTGACCACTACTTCCATTAAAAATAACAAAAGTAATACCAGTATAGGGGGTACAACTCCAATAGTGCATTAGTCCACCATCGAGTCGATATGAAATATCTAAGGGATATATATAAGGGTAAATACCATTTAAGCAAACAACATTTTTTAAATCGTCAGCAAATTGAAATTTTCTTAATGGCCTGATAAATTTTACATATTGATAGCCATCATTTTTGAATTGAAAAAAATGAGCTTGTTCCCAACCATGTCTGTTTTGAATATACTGAAAGGAACTTTCGCGCCAAACAAATCCCGTAGTGGGGCCTGTAGAATCAGGGCTAACTCGCCAGTAATATACAGTGCTGTCATGTAAAGGGAAAATGGAAGATGGCCTCCATGTTACAACACCGCCAGGGGCGTTAATTGTTGTGGTTATAAAAGAAGGACTATTAAACGTATCAGTAGTATCAATTTGGAAAATGTAGTTTTTTGATACTGCAAATGGATTCGCAGTAGATGCTTTTAAGGTTATGGTATCGGTTGGTACAATGGCAAACTCGTATGGGTAAACGGGAACAATGGCTCCTCCATTTATAAATGCATCAATAAAACCTGTGCTATTATTTGTTTCGTCTAACTCGCTAACCGTATTATATGCATCTAGAGTTATTTTTATTTTATTCAAACCAATATCTGTCGAAAAATTAATTGGTAACTTGAATGAAATCGTGTCTTTGTATTTTGGTGCTATATTTCTGACCGTATATCTTGTAGAATCACCATTTGGAGCTATTCGTAGTAACTCATTTATTATTGTATCATTTTGTGCTCTGCCAATATTTGTGCGAATTGCATATACAGTAACGGTATCAGAATT
>CAIQOG010000594.1 GCA_903873355.1 uncultured Bacteroidales bacterium | reverse complement strand
TGCAAAGTTTTCAATATTTTCACCTGCATTGATAAATTTACTTCCTGCTACAAGTTTGCAGAAATCATTATCAGGTAAACTTCCATCAACCTGACGGTCAGCCAGGAAAAGGGTAGAAGAGAGGCTCTTGAACTGAGCGGAATGATCTTTTACATTAACTGCAACACCATTAACCTTGTTTCCATCTTTATATGGATCGCAACCATCAAAAGTTGTCCAGCTGTTGAATGAAGTATTTGGAACCTGAGCTCCTGTTTTATCTACAGATAAAAATTCATGATTTAAAACTGTTGGTTTGAAACCGATATTGTTTCTCATATACATTGTTCCGTATTGGAAAATGGTTGGGAAACGATAATTATATTCATTACCAAATGACACATTGTTGAAAATATACATAGCTTCGTAGGCATTGTTTTGATCAAATCCTTTGTGAAGACAATCGAACGCTACACAATTATGAACTACGTGAGCTCCAACCGATTGTGCAAATGCTGCACCACCGGAAGTGCCGCCACCACCGAGTTTAAATCCATTTCCGTTTCCGGTGCCTACATTTGCAGATGTTTTACCTGCATTCCAGCTCCAACAGCCTTCTATAAGAATTGGATGATAAACCATGTATAAATCCCAGTTATCATCAGAATTGTTCCATGCCCTACAACCATGAAATTCAGTTCCCGGACCGGGGAAAAGTTTTGCTGCAAAACCATCAGCATCTCCACCATCGTCAGAACCACTAAATGCAACACTGTCGAAATTATACCAGGAATCACAATTTATAATTACATTGTGCTTACAATAGCTGTATAATGGATTGAACTGAGGCTCACCAGTAATAGGAAATGACTGAGTTTCTTCGATTGAGAAATCTTTGTACATTCCAATTTGTAAGCCGGTATCATTGTTGTTGTGGAATTTACAATTTTCTACAATATTGAAACTGCCTTCCATTTTCATTCCATTATCTTTGGCATTACACAATTCAAGGTTTTTAAAATGCCAGTAATCTCCAAAGTGGTTTACATAAATACAACGGGCTTGCTTGAATTCGTTTACTGTTGTAACTACTTCAGTGGAGCCATCAATAATAACTTTTTCTCCGGGATATCCCCATAGACAAATACGTGCATCGGCTGTTCCTGCTTTTTCAATTTTTACTCTTTTTGTAAGCATGTAGGTTCCACCTCTGAGGTAAATAATGTCGCCGGGTGCAGCAAGATTTACTGCAGTTTGGATGTTTAAAAATGGCGATGTCTCAGTGCCCGGATTAGAATCATTACCTGTTGTGGCAACAAAAATTGTTCGTGCGGAAATTAATCCGGTCAAACACAATAATGATAGTGCGAGAATGAAAATTCTTTTCATGATTTTAAATTTATTTATTGGTTATTAAAATTTCTGCAGTAAAATTACTTGTATTAGATTCAATAAATGTGGAAAAAATGACTTATAATGTGCACAAGTCGAATTTATATACGTTTTTAATAATTATAGTTTATTGATTAAATTTTCTACATGTACTATATTGACAGAGATATTACAGCAACAGCCATGAAAAAAATGAAAAAGGGGAAACAATAAATATTGTCTCCCCTTTTGAAAAAATAGTTGAAATGCTAAAATAAACCTGAGCCTATTGGAATTAATTATTTTTTGATAACCAATTGTTTAATTACGCCTTGTACGGTAGATACTTTCACCAGATAACTTCCACTACTCAATCGGCTCATGTCAATGATTTTTGAATTACCGGCCGTTTGTTGTAATAACATACCTGTCAGGCTGTAAATATCTACTTCTTGAACTGTAGCTTCGGTTGAAATATATAAACTGTTCATTACAGGATTCGGATACAGACTCACATTTGTTACAGTTGCATTTGAAATGCCTGTTAAATAGGATACACTTATATAGTAAAGATTTGTAGTGTCACCTTTCGTAATTGTATGAGAACCTGCAGGAATCGATACTGTTACAATCCCGGCTACAGCAGTATAGGCCACTCCATCAACTTTCACAGTTTTAATAAATGTTGCATCAAATACCATTATTAAACTGCCTGCCTGGGTAGTTGTAAAAGTGATACTTGTTGATGACTCCATTTTCAAACATGCAGTCAAGGTCAATCCCATATAAGATACAGTACCCGGAGAGCTATTCATATTTCCGGTAATAGTATAGAATGTACTTGTTTTGCCGGATGTAGTAAAGTTATGAACCATATTTGTGGCAGGACTAACTGTGATTGTTCCTGAACTTGTAACAGTTGTGCCAGCCGTACCAACTGTAGTAACTGAATATGATACTGTTGCTGTTGGTGTACCTGAAATTGTAATTGTTTTTGCTGTTGCATCTTTTACAAAAGCAAGACCTGAAGCTGGTAATCCTGTTACGGTAGCATCGGTAGCATCTCCACCCCATGTGAAAATAATCGGGGTAATGGCAGTTCCACTTGTCACTGTTTGATCGCTATTATTAGCTGAAGTAAGTGTGAGAGTCTGGCTGCTTGAAATTGAGATTGATCCCGATAATGTTACCGGTGTGCCCGTACTTCCACCGGTTGTAACAGAGAATGAAATATTTGCTGTAGGTGTGCCGGATATTGTAATTGTTTTGGCAGTAGCATCTTTTACAACGGTAATTCCTGATGCAGGTAGTCCTGTCACGGTAGCATCGGTTGCACTACCACCCCATGTGAAAATCATATTTGTAATAGCAGCACCGCTCGCCACTGTCTGGCTGTTATCTGTAGATGTGGTAAGGGTTTGACTGTTTACGGTTGTAGTTTCACCTTGTATAAAAACAATTTTGGTTGTATAATTTGTAACTAAAGTTTTTAGAGGAGTATTAACAAGATATGCAGCATCATCAACCGTGTTATTAAATGTCCATTTTATATCACCACCAAATGTACGACCAGCATATTGTATTGTTTTAGCTTTAGCAACCTCAGGAGCATCAGGAACTAATGTTTTTACATATAAAGCTGCATCAGTATCAAAATTATTGTAAGTATTAGCTCCGGCAAATGATTTGACAGTAGCAGGTACCTGTTCATCTCTTGTTTTAGCCACATAAGCGTCAAAATCGGTTAATGAACTGATTTTCCCTGCAATATTAAATGCAGCACTATCACTGGCATAAGGAACAAAACGTAAATGAACAGTCGTATAATCAAATTTGTTATTGAATGCTTTAATAGTTCCACCGTCTTCTCCCGAGAAAGTACCAATTGTGTTTGCATTATTCACCTGATTAACTTCATCCCAAACATCTGTTCCCTGTAACGAAGTCATCATAGGGCGCTTGCAATTGCGGTAATAGTTTCCTTCTACAAACAAAGATGAACCCAGAGTTGAGCCTGCACCGTATTTGGCATTTCCGTCGTAATAGTTGTTGTAAACGTGTGCAGAATAATAACGTACACGTGGATGACGGGAATCGGAGTGATCGAACCAGTTATGATGATAAGTGATATATAAACCGCTTGTTGTTCCTTCACCTAAGCCTAACAGACTGCATTTTCCATTGTCAACGAAGTGATTATATGAAATGGTAATATAGGTTGATAGTTTTACATCCATTGCACCATCTCCTTTAATCTGATCGGCATCACTACCGGCATTCCCATAATACATCTCGTTATTATGAATCCAGATGTGATCATTATCCTGTTGTAATCCAAAATCATCCCCATTTGTACTATTATTATTCATAGCTGCAAAGTTCCTGATCTCCACATTAGCAGCAGCTTTCAGACAAAAGCTCCAGCCATTGGTGACAGCATCATCGCCAACACCTTCAAAAGTAAATGAACCGGCTGCATTATTTGCATTCGAAATATATAAATCACCATTGGTCAGATAACTCAAATCTGTAATGTTACCGATAAAACGAACAATCAAAGGGCGAGTATCTTTTCCTTTTTTAAATCCGTCCAGGATAGTTTGTAATCCAACACAAGGGTTAGCGGTTGCACCGGTTACAGACATTGATATCGTATTTTTTGTATTTTCGGTAATATACAATATCAATGCACCGGTTTTTGGAGTTCCATCTATATTATAGGCACTTGGAATGTGCCCGCCCTGAAAAGCAAAACCATTACGGTCGTGTGCCACAACTGTGATATCGCCTGTTGATGTTCCCGCAGCTTCCACTCCCGAGATAACCGGAGCAACTTTAATAGTATAAGTTCCTGGGGCAAGACCTAATACGTCTGCACGAAAATAGGTGCCATAACTGCGGATAAGTTGTGTGTCAATTTGTTTGTTGGTAATTCCCATACCGCTATAATATACATTGTAGCTCGTAGCACCCGAAACAGGA